>NZ_JBFRDW010000059.1:0-15255 GCF_052113985.1 Pseudoduganella sp. RAF53_2
GTCCTTATCCAGCACATTGCGCACGCCGGCCACCAGGCGGATGTTCTTGGTGAAGTCGTAGCCGGCCGTCAGGTCCAGATAGGCGTAAGCGCCGATCTTCGGATTGGTCAGCGACTCCAGCGCCGGTGGCGTGCCTCCCTGGCGCTGCGGCAGAACGTAGGTATCCACRGTCACCTTGCCGAGGTAGCGCACGCGGGCCGACAGCATTGCCTTGCCCGAGTTCCAGGTGACGCGCGCAGTGCCCTTCCAGTGCGGCACCGGTTGGCCGCAGGTAGGACCAAAGCTTGCCACGCACTCGTTGGTGATGTTCGGCAGATCCTGAATTGGCGTAAAGGTCAGCTCTTTCACATAAGTCCAGTTGGTGTCGAGATTCCAGCGGCTGTCTGCGCCCATCAAGCCGAAAGCGGTGCGGAAGCCGTAGTGCGCCGCAGCGTCCAGGCCCGAAGTCTTGATGCCGCCGATATTGGCCGCCGTGGTCATCACGTACGTCGGTGCTGCGATCTGGCCGGTCACCGGGTCGCGGTTGATGGCCTTGCAGTACACGCTGTTCGCGTTCTGGATGGTGTTATAGCACAGGTTCAGCACCGACTGGATGCCGCCGCCGCCCAGCGTGGAGATCGCGTCATCCAGTGTGATGCGGTAGTAGTCCAGGCTCATTTGCAGGCCCGGCACGGTGGTGGGTGCGAACACGGCGCCGAAAGTCGTGGTGTGCGAAGTCTCAGCCTTCAGGCCCGGATTGYCGCCCACGATCTGGGTCAGGAAATTGGTCGGCTGGATGGACTGGTCGAACACCAGATTGGCCGGCACGCCGGTCGCCTGGCACAGCGCACGCACAGCTGCCGTCTGCTGCGATGCAGGCTGGCGGCTGGAACACGGGTCGGTCGCGGTTGGGCCATTGGTGCCCTGGCCGCCGTACAGCTCACCCACGTTTGGCGCGCGGATCGACTTCTGCTTCTGCGCACGAAAGGTCAGGCTTTGCACCGGTGACCATTCGGCGCCGACCGAGTTGGTCCACACCGCGCCGACCGATTCCACATCGTAGTCCGAACGGCGGAAGGCGCCGCTTACGCTCAGGCTCTTGGCGAAGGGCTTGTCCGTCAGCAGCGGGATGCGCGCTTCGCCGAACACTTCCTTCACAGTCTCCGAACCTTCGGTCTTGCGCGCCGCATTCCAGCCGGCGACGTCACCCGAAGCCAGGTAGGCATCCGGCGAGTAACGGGCGTCAGCGCGGCGGCGTTCCACGCCGGTGGAGAAGTCGACCGGACCGGCTGGCAGCTGGAACAGCGTACCGGTCAGCCCAGCGGCCAGACCCTGCTGCTCGGCGGTGATATTCGAGTTGGAGATGACCGAAACAGCAGTGGCGGCGGCCGGGCTGATGTTCTGGCCGAAGGGATTCAGCACTGGTGCAGCACCGCCCTGCGACAGCAGCGCGTTCTGGAAACCGCTCAGCGAAATCGACCCGGCCTGAAGCTGGGATTCCGTGGTGCGGCTGTTGGTGTAGTACATATCGTACTTCAGGTCACTCAGGTAATTGTCCGAGATATTCGGCAGCTGCCCCTTGACGCCCAAAGCGATACGGAAGGTTTCGTGGTCGGTCGCTGCCGCGCGCGGACCGACATCGGTCATACGCCGGTTCAGATTCAGAACCGCCAATCCATCGCCAGCAGTGGTGGACAGCGTGCTCTTGCCGTTGGTGACAGTCGAGGTGCCGCTTTCCTTCAGGTCCAGCTGGCGCAGCACTTCCTGCATCTGCGAGCTGAGATAAGGATTATTGGTGTTGACCAGGAAGTTGCCGCCTACGCCGGACGGCGCCAGTTGCACGCTGGCGCGGTTGCTGCTGAAGTGCACCTCGCTGTAGCCGGTCGCGTACTGATTGAAATCATAGTGGGCGAAGGCGTTGGCCACCCAGCGCTTCTGCGGCGTGACGACGTAGGATTGCGGACCAAGGTCGTAAGCATCGGCCGTGGTGTAGGGACGCACGGTCTTGCCGGTCTGGTCGAAGATGGCGCCCAGCGTGGTCATGCTGCCCAGGCCCGCTGCGCGCATGGCCGCATCCAGCGCGGCGTTGGAGCTGGAAGAGCCGACCACCGGCAGGTTGCCGATACGTCCCGTCGGCACGGTCGACGAACCGCTGTAGACCAGGCCAGGCTTGCCGCCCGCCGACAGACAGGTCTGGCCGGAAGGCACGGCCAACGGCGTGCCGGGACCGGTGGCCGACCACGACGCGGCGGTCACGCAGCCGTCGCCCAGCGAAGGCAAGGCATAGCCGCCCAAGTCGCCGCGCGTGGTGCCTTTGCGGTCCTGGTAGTTGACGGAGATGACGGCGTTGCCCTTGCCGCTGTCGAAGTTGCCGCCGACCGTCAAATCGACGCTGCGGGTTGGCGTGTGCGTCGGCTGATCCCAGTTGCTCTGCACATTGATTTCCGCGCCCTGGAAGTTATCGCGCAGGATGAAGTTGACCACGCCGGAAATCGCGTCCGAACCATACACGGCGGACGAACCACCGGTAACAGTCTCCACGCGCTTCACCAGCGCGGTCGGAATGGTGTTGATGTCGGTGGTGAAGTCAGGGCCGGTGATCGCAAAGCGGCGGCCGTTGACCAGTACCAGATTGCGGGTCGCGCCGAGGTTGCGCAGATTGAGCGTGGAGGTGCCGACCGGCTGGCCCGCCTGCACGGTGTTGGCTGTGGGGCTGTTCAACTGATTGCCGGTGAACTGCGACATATCGTTGAGCAGGTTCTCCAGGTTCTGGGTACCGGACACCTTCAGTTCCTGTGCATCGACCACGGTAACCGGGGTCGGCGCCAGGAAGCCGCGGCTGACCAGGCGCGAACCCGTGATCGTGACGACGTTTTCGTCAGGCTTTGCGCTGTCCGGCGCTTGCTGTGCCTGCGCCGCGCCGCCCATGCTGGCCGCGATCAGCAGCGCCGATACGGCAGGTTTGTGATTGAGTTGTGTGCGTTTCTTTCCTGTCTGCTTCTTAGATCTCATTATTTTGTCTTCCTCTATTTTTAATGCGACTTTATAAGATAGCGCTATCATTTACTCGCCGTACTGTGCGGCTTAGGCGATGTTAGAGAGCGATTGCAAACAGGGTCAATTGGCTATCGATCAGGGAGTTGATCGAAGCCCTTTTTAGTCATCAAGTTGATTGATTCGCGCTGGAATCTGTTGCAAATCAGATTTTCTTGAGCGCTTCGGCTTTGTGGGCGGCTTCAGCGCCCGTTTTGTCGCTGACGACGAGGTATTCGACGTGTCCGGGCGAGGCCGCGACTTCATGGCCTTTGATGTGGGTGGGCGAGGTCAGCTTCTTTTTGATGGTGCCGTGAACCGGGCCTTGCGAGGAATTCCACTGCACCTTGTCGCCAATTTTGAGCTCTTCCGCCATGATCTGCCTCCTATCGGAAGATTGGAGCACAGATCGTGGCGACGGATCGCACGCTTATCCGAGATAAGGCGCCGGGTTGGCGTCGAACAGCTGTTTGTGGTCGCTCATGCAGAAATAGTAGGTCTTGCCGCGATAGCGGGACGTTGGCGCGGAAGCCTTGGCCACTTCCATCTCACACACGGGGCATAGCGGGTGCTCGGCGCTTGAGCGGCGGCGCTTGGCGTAAGCAACGTTGGACTCCGGATTGAGCCAGCCCTGTCCCTGGTATTCCAATGCGTCCGCCGTGTTGGCCGCAACGGGCCGGCCGAAGTAGCGCTCCACCACACGCAGCGCGAGATCGATGCCGGAGGACAGCCCGCCGGCGCTGGCGAACTTGCCCGCTTCCACAAAGCGCGCGCCGCGCTTGAGCGCAATGTCGGGGAAAGCCATCGCGAATTGCGTGTAGGAGCCGTGGTGCGTGGTGGCGGCTTTGCCGGACAGCAGTCCCGTCTTCGCAAGCAGGAAGGCGCCGGTACAGACCGACATCGTCAGGTCCGCCTCCTGCGACGCTTCGCGTATCCAGGTCAGCACGGCTTCATCGCGCGCGCTCTGCGCCGGAATGACGATCACTTTCGGCGCAGGCGCATTGTCGAAGGAGTATTCAGGGACGATGGTCATGCCGCCGCTGGCCTTGATTGGCTTGGTGGTGGCGGCAACCGTGTAGAGATTGAAGGCCTGTTCGCGGCCCGGAATGCTGACGTTCTCGAACACTTCCCAAGGTCCGGCAAAGTCGATCATCACCGCGCCATCGGACAGCAGGAATGCAACGGGGATGGCGCCGTCAGGCGGCGGCTGAAGCGCCGGTACTCGTGCAGGTGTGGGCGCAGCCGCTGCGGCCTTACCCAGCGCAGGCAGCGCCGCGGTCAGTCCCATCGCGGTGGAAAGGCGGAAGAGGTCACGTCGGTTCATGATTGGTCCTTGAAATGTGATGGGTGTAGTGTCCCATCGCGTTTGCTGCGGCGCGACGCACCTGGCTGCAGGCTGCCGTGGATTCGCTGCAAACCATCGCCCGGCCACCGGTTTTCCCCTATGATTGCGCCATGACGATTTCAGCAAAAACCCTGCGCTACGTAGCCTATCCGTGGCTGGCCCTGGCCCTGTTCGATGCGACCCAGACCGTCGTGTCGATGAAAGCCATGGGCATGGAGCATGCGTGGGCCACGCTGTTTGCGGTGACCTTCGCATCCTGGGCGGTTTGGGCGGTATTCACGCCGATGGCACTGGTCCTGCTACAGCGCTTTCCCCTGCCGTCGCGCGCCGCAGCGCCCTGGCTCGTGCACAGCGCCGCATGTCTGCTGATCGGTGTGGCATGGGCCACCTGGGCCTCGGCGCTGGAACACACGACCAATCCCTTTGCGTATCCACACGGCGCCGATCCATTTATGCCGCTGCTGCGATCCAAATTGCTGAACAATCTGGTGGGCGACGTGATTCTGTATGGCGCGATCGTGGCCGTGGCAATCACAATCGACGCCCAGCACCGCCTGCTGCGCCAGCGCGAGGCCAGTGCGCGCCTGTCCGAATTGCTGGCGCAAGCCCAGCTCGCGGCACTCAGGCTTCAGATCGAGCCGCACTTCATCCTCAACGCCCTGAACGCCGTCACGGGTCTGATTCGTGAGAAGAAGGACCGCGATGCGATCGCGATGGTCGCCTCTCTTGGCGACTTGCTGCGCCGCGTGACCGAACGTTCCGATCGCCAGTTCGTCGCGCTGGAAGACGAAGTCGATTTCCTGCGCAAATACCTCGACATCCAGCAGATGCGCTTTGCCGAGCGCCTGCGCTGCCGCATCGACATTCCGGCGCCGTTGATGAAAGCCCAGGTGCCGGACTTCATCATGCAGCCGCTGGTGGAAAACGCCATCAAGCATGGTATCGCCAAGCGCGCGAAAGGCGGCGAGCTGCGCGTGACCGCCGAGCGCGAAGGCGGGCTGCTGACCTTAAGCGTGATGAACGACGGCCCACTGCTGCCGGAGCAGATTCGCGATGGCGTCGGCCTGTCCAACACGCGCCAGCGTCTGCAGGCGCTGTATGCGGACGCAGCGCTGACCCTGCGCAATCAGGCGTCAGGCGTGCTGGCCACGATCACCCTGCCCTATTGCGAGACTTGATGCGTGCCCTGATCATCGACGACGAACCGCTCGCGCGCAGCAATCTCGCCGTGCTGCTGGCACGCGATCCGGCAATCACCGTGGTGGGCCAATGCGGCTCGGCTGAAGACGCGCTTGCCGCACTCGCCGAGCACGCTCCCGACCTGGTCTTCCTCGATATCGAAATGCCCGAATGCGACGGCTTTGAACTGCTGGAGCGCATCGGACCGTCGCCATCGTTCGCGATTGTCTTCGTCACGGCACACAACCAGTTCGCCTTGCGCGCATTCGAAGTCGGCGCTTTGGACTATTTGCTGAAGCCTTTCGACGACCAGCGCTTCGAGCGCGTGCTGGCGCGCGTGAAGGAACGCCTGCGCGTGCCGGATGAAACGCGCCGCTTCATCATCAAGAACGGCAACACGCTGGAGGTCGTGAAGTTCGCCGACATCGACTGGATCGAAGCCAGCGACTACTACTCGACGCTGCACGCGGCGGGCCGCACGCACATGCTGCGCCGCAGCCTCGCCGATCTGGAAGCGCAGTTGACGCCATATGGCTTCTACCGTATTCACCGCTCCGCCATCGTCAATCTCGATCGCATCCGTGCGCTGGAAATCCGCGAAGACGGCGAATACGAAGTCGTCCTCGGCGACGCGCAGCGGCTGCGTATGAGCCGCCGCTATCGCAAGGCGGTGATGGAAAAACTGGCCCCGGCTTAAGAATCTGCTACTCTCTTGGGCGGTGGTACCCAACCAAAGGAGAACGACGCATGCGCATTCCCTTCGTATCTGCCCTCGCTGCCGCCCTGCTGGCAGCCGCCGCACTGCCTGCACTCGCAGCGCCCATGCCCTACCCTGCCAGCTTCAAGATCCAGGATATCAAGACCGATGGCGCCACGCTGCATGTGCGGGTGGGCGGCAATGGTCCGGCCGTGGTCCTGATTCACGGCTTCGGCGACACGGGCGATATGTGGACGCCACTGGCGGTGGCCCTGGCCAGAGACCACAAGGTGATCGTGCCGGACCTGCGCGGGCTGGGCTTGTCCTCGATGCCGGACGGCGGATACGACAAGAAGACGCAGGCGGGCGATATCCGCGCCATTCTGGACATGCTGGGCGTCGACAAAGCCGATATCGTCGGCCATGACATCGGCACCATGGTCGCCTATGCCTATGCCGCCCGCTATCCGGACAAGACGACCAGGCTGGTGGTGATGGACGCCCCCGTGCCCGGCGTACCACCATGGGAGCAAATCGTTCGCCTGCCCGTACTATGGCATTTCGATTTCGGCGGCAAGGATGCCGAGCGCCTGGTCAAGGGCCGCGAGCGCATTTATCTGGACCGCTTCTGGAACGACTTCGCCGGCGATCCTTCCAAAATCGACGAAGCCACGCGCGCGCATTATGCGAAGCTCTACGCCCGCCCCGGCACAATGCGGGCCGCCTTTGCCCAGTTCCAGTCCATCCGCAAGGACGCGGAAGACAACCTCCAATCCATCAAAACAAAACTCACCATGCCAGTGATGGCAATCGGCGGCGAAAAGTCCTTCGGCAACAATGAAGCGATCGTGATGCGCAATGCCGCCGACCATGTCACCGAAGTGGTTATTCCAGGCGCCGGCCACTGGCTGATGGAGGAAGCGCCCGCCATGACGATCGAAAAAATACAGACCTTCCTGGGAGAAAACCCAGCAAAATAAAGTTCTGACAACGATCGTTCGATCCTGTCTATGACTTAAATCAAACTTAAGCGAACAGAATTCTCTATGGAAAACAACAAAATCGGCCTAATGTCTGTACTACGGGCAGGCTAATTCACCACGCGCTGCCTGAACGACAAGATTTATTCGTGGAAGGCCGCATTATGTTGATTTCGTTCAAGTCCAAATCTTCTCCTGAAGTGTTGATGTACCAGGAGCATGCCGAGCGCATTCTCCGCCTGCTGAACAAGAGCCCGAAGCGTGGCGTGATTACGGCGGCCGAAGCGACCCAGGCGCTGTCATTGCTGGAGCAGGAAGTGCAATACACCAAGGAGCACCCGACTGAGGACGTTGAACACGACGTGCACGCCCACGAGCAGGAAGAAGGCGAAACCAAGGAGCACGCCATGCTCCAGCGTGTGAGCTTCCACGCCCGCGCCTTCCCCCTGCTGGAGATGCTGCGCTCCGCCAGCCAGGAAAACGAATACATCATCTGGGGCGTCTGRCGCGCCGTGCGAACGTGGTCATGTCCGTCCGCAACCGTCCCCTCGCCCTCGCCCTCTCGCTGCTTGCCGTCGGCCCGGTCTTAGCCGACACGCCGGTGGACGAGCCGCTGGCCGCCATCGTCCGGGGCATGCATAGTTCCGAATTAAAGAGCTATCGCGTGATGCTGGCCGGTCTGGACGCCTTCGAGGAGTTCCACACGCTGGCGCCGGATGCGCCTGAAATGCGCTTCCGCCTGCGCCCCACCGAAGAAGATGCCGACATGGGCGATCTGGCCCTGCGCATCGCCGGCGAAGACACCTCGCTCGCCGTTCCGGTCGCGGCCGACAATACCTTTATCCTGCCGCCCAGCGAACTGGTGGCAGACGATAACGCCGATCTGCAGCTGAACAAACCGAAAAGCAAATTCCGCTGGCAACCGGATATCCGCAGTCTCGGCGTGCCGGAGAATATGCGCCGCCTCGGCGACCTGCGGCTCGAAGCCAAGGTCAAGATCGCGACGGCCAAGGCGGAAATGAGCTTCATGCTCAAGTCGCTGGTCAACTCCCTGCTGCGCAGCGCGGACTGGGCGATGCACGAGAAGATCCTCATCCCCACCACGACTGCCCGCCAGCTCGCCAAAGCCACCCTGCTCCATGGCGATCAGCGCATCGCGCTCGACCTGACGCCCGAAGGCCACGGCTTCCAGCCCCCGATCCGGAACAAAGCCTATCCCGACGACGCCCTGATCGAACTGGTATRTGCCTGACATTCTGCTCGACCACCTGATCCTGAATGTGCGCGACGCAGCTGCCTCGGCGCGGTTTTACCAGGACATTCTCGGCTTCCGGCATGAGGGCCGCGCCGGGCCGTTCGAAATAGTGCGCGTCAATGCCGGCCTGACGCTGGATCTGATGCAGTCGGAGCCGGCGCTTCAACAGCACCTCGCCTTTGCGCTCGCGCGCGAAGACTTCGAACAGGTGCACCAGCGGCTGAAGGCGACGGGTATTGCCTTCGGCGGCAACCACTTCGAGCGCAATGGCGGCCCTCCCGGCCGCACCCTCGGCGCGCGTGGCATGGCCGACTCCATCTACTTCGACGACCCCGACCACCACAGCATCGAAATCCGCTGCTACGGCTGATCAGAGATCTTGATCACGATCTTGCCGAACGGCCCGCGCGCCAGGTGTTCATAGGCCTGCAAGGCTTCGTCAAACGAATACACATGATCGATGACAGGCTTGATGCGATGCTTGTCCAGGAAAGGATTCATGCGTTCGAAAGAGCTGCGCGGTGCGACGGCAATGCCGCGGATTGTGGTCTGGCGGAAGATGACCGGCATCAGGCTGAGTGCCGAAGTCTGCCCAGTGAGAAAACCGACTTGGGCAATCGTGCCGCCGACACGGGTTGCGAGCACCGACTGGTTCAACCCATCGCCGCCTGCGACATCGAGCGTGATGTCCACACCTTTGCCATCCGTGAGCTCCAGCACCCTGTGTTCCCAGTTCGGGTGGGAGCGGTAATTCACGCCGTCAAGGACGCCAAGCGCCCTGACGCGCTCCAGGTTCATATCGCTGCTGGACGTGGCGATCACCCGGGCACCGTGCGCCAGGGCGATTTGCGCCGCAAAAATCGAGACGCCGCCAGTCCCCTGTACCAGCACGGTCTGGCCGGGCTGCAAGTGACCGACGTCCATCAGCGAATACCAGGCCGTCAGCGCTGCAATCGGCAGGGTCGATGCCTCCACATCGCTCATTTCATCCSGGGCCTTCACTGCGCTCTGTTCGTGGATGATCATGTACTCCGCCAGACCGCCCGGCAGCGGGGAGYCCAGGCAGTACAAGGGTTCATCCGGGCCAGGCATGCCGTCAAGCCAGCGCGTATACAGCGTTGAGTTCACGCGCTCACCCACCTTGAAACGGCTTACGCCCTCGCCCACCGCGACCACAGTGCCCGCCGCGTCGGATACCGGAATCAGGGGCTTCGGCACCAGATGCGGTTCGTAGATGCCGTCGACAATTGCCTTGTCGCGGAAGTTCAGCGACACAGCGCCAACCTTGATCAGCAGCTCACCCGCGCCAGGCACCGGCGTCGGTACTTCCGCCTGCTGCAGGTTCGCCAGTCCAAAGTCCTTCAACAGCCATGCTTTCATTTGCTTCTCCAATAGAAATCGATGGAGAAAAGTCTAATTCAATCCCTTAAGTTTATTTAGTAGGTAGAATTCCACTCATTCAATCCTGACAGGATCAAATCATGGAAGACCGTTTTGCAGGCATACGCGAGTTCGTCACCACGGTGGATGAAGGCAGCCTGACTGCGGCCGCCCTGAAGCTGGACGTAACGGGATCGGCAGTGGGCAAGAGCATTTCGCGGCTGGAGGCGCGGCTCGGCGTACAGCTTTTGCATCGCACGACGCGGCGCCTCGATCTCACCTCGGAGGGCGAGACTTATCTGCAAAGCTGCCGCCGCATCCTGGAGGACCTGGAACAGACCGAATCGATTCTGGCGACCGGCCACCGGCATCCCATCGGCCGCCTGCGCGTCGACCTGCCAACTACCTTCGGGCGCCGCCACATCATGCCGGCGCTGCTGAAACTGAGCCAGCGCCACGAGCAGCTGGATTTATCGGTCACGCTGCGCGACCGTACGGTGGACATGGTGGGCGAAGGTATCGACCTCGCCGTGCGCATCGGCATGCTGGGCGACCACACTGACCTGGTGGCGCGCAAACTGGGCGAGCAACGCCTGGTCATTTGCGCCGCGCCGTCCTACCTGAAGCGGCGCGGCGCGCCAAAGAAGCGCGAAGACCTGGCAAAGCATGATTGCCTGATCGGCTGGCGCCGTGGCGGCAGCTCGAACTGGCTGCTGACCAGTGAAGATGGCCACACTGCTCCTTTTGAAGTGCCGGTGCGTCATGAGCTGACAGACGGCGATGCGCTGCTGTGTGCGACCGTCACCGGCTGCGGGCTGGCGCAGCTGCCAGGCTGGCTGGCGGAAGACGCTTTGAAATCAGGAGAATTGAAGGCCGTACTGCCCGAACTCTCCGGCGGCGCCATGCCTATCCACGTGGTTTGGCAGAAGAAATGGCATATGCAGCCCAAAGTCCGGGTCACGGTGGAAGAACTAATGAAGCTGGCCGCGTCGCAGCCAGCGGTGTTCAACGCGCGCGGCTGAACTCAGCCGTCAAGATATACTCCTCCGCGTGCAAAAGCGGTCCTTTGTACATTGCGACACATAGCCGACATACGGCTTACATACACTGGCTACATTGTTCAAAACGAAAGGTGGAGGTAAGTATGTCTGAGAATATCAATAAGCAGCGCCGCTTCCTGATGACGGGCGCTTTTGCACTGGCCGGCCTGTCTGCCCTCGAACTGGCTTTCGGCCCAACGGCCAAAGCAGCAACCCTGCCCGCATCGGCCGGCCGTTCGGCGCTGGACCAGCTGCGCCATGTGAAGACTTCCGAGCTGGATATCGCTTATGCGGAACTGGGCCCGTCGACTGGCCAGCCGGTCATCCTGCTGCATGGCTGGCCTTATGACATCCACGCCTTTGAAGACGTGGCGCCACTGCTGGCTGCCGCCGGCTACCGGGTGATCGTGCCTTACCTGCGCGGTTACGGCGCGACCCGCTTCCTGTCCAAGGACACCGTCCGCAATGGCCAGCAAGCCGCGCTGGCGATGGATATCGTCGAGATGATGGACGCCCTGAAAATCCGCAGCGCCATCCTGGGCGCCTTCGACTGGGGCGCACGTACGGCCGACATCATCGCTGCTCTGCATCCTGAACGCGTGAAAGGACTGGTGTCCGTCAGCGGTTACCTGATCGGCAGCCAGGCCGGCAACAAGAAGCCCCTGCCGCCGCAAGCCGAACTGGAATGGTGGTATCAATATTACTTCGCGACCGAGCGTGGCCGCGCGGGCTATGAAGCGAACCGTAAGGACTTTAATCGTCTGATCTGGAAGCTGGCTTCGCCGAAGTGGGCCTTTGACGACGCCACTTACGACCGCAGCGCACAGTCCTTCGACAATCCGGACCACGTCGACATCGTGATCCACAACTACCGCTGGCGCCTGGGCGCCGCACAGGGCGAATCGAAGTACGACGCGATCGAACAGCAGCTGGCGCAATTCCCGGCGATCAGCGTGCCGACCATCACGATGGAGGGCGACGCCAATGGTGCACCGCACCCAGCACCTGCCGCATATCGCCCCAAGTTCACTAGTAAATATGAACATCGCACTGCAACAGGCGGCATCGGCCACAACCTGCCGCAGGAAGCGCCACGCGAATTTGCGCAAGCGATACTGGATGTCGCTTCATTTGCTTGATTGACCTGCCCCTCCATTCGGACGATACTCTCGGCACTTCAATCCGAATGGAGGTTATCAGTGAAACACACCATCCTCGCCGCCCTGATGCTATCCGCATTTGCCGCGCACGCCGAGAATTCCCCGAAGTTCGACCCGCAGCACCTGTCGCAGGACGTCAAAGTCCTGTCGTCGGATGAATTCGAAGGCCGCGGTCCGAACACTATCGGCGAAACCAAGACCGTCACCTATCTGATCAACCAGTTCAAAGCCGCCGGCCTGCAGCCAGGTGGCGACATGGTCAAGGGCAAGCGCAACTGGACGCAGGACGTGCCGCTGGGCCGCTTCGAAATCCAGGGCCCGGTCACGCTGTCCGTGAGCGACGGCAAGCAATCGCAGACCTACACCCAGGGCGAACAGATGGCCGTGCGCGCAGCGCAGAACGGCAAGAAGCGCGTCGACTTCGACAAGGCGCCGCTGGTCTTCGTCGGCTACGGTGTGACCGCGCCTGAGCGCAAGTGGGACGACTTCAAAGGCATGGACCTGAAGGGCAAGCTGGCCGTGGTCCTGATCAACGACCCTGACTTCGAAACCGGCCAGGGCGACTTCGGCGGCAAGGCCATGACCTACTACGGCCGCTGGACCTACAAATACGAAGAGATGGCGCGCCGCGGCGCGCTGGGCACCATCATCGTGCACGAAACCGCACCAGCATCCTACGGCTGGGCGACCGTGAAGAACTCCAATACCAATGTGCAGTACGACATCGTGCGCAAGGACCCAACCCAGGCCCACGCACCAGTGGAAGCCTGGATTCAGCGTGATGCGGCAGTCGATCTGTTCAAGCGTGCCGGCCTCGATTTCGACGCGCTGAAGAAGCAGGCGCAAACCCGCGACTTCAAGCCGCAAGTGCTGACCGGCGTGACCATGTCCGGCCACTTTGCCGTGGATGCCCGTGTGATCAAATCGAAGAACGTGGTGGCGATCCGCACCGGTTCCGAGCATCCTGACCAGACCGTGATCTACAGCGCGCACTGGGACCACCTSGGCGTCGGCCWGCCKGAYGCSAAGGGCGACAAGATCTACAACGGCGCCRTCGACAACGGCACCGGCACTGCCGCCCTGCTGGAACTGGCACGCGCCTACGGCAAAGCGCCGGCGCCAAAGCGCAGCGTCGTCTTCCTGGCGGTCACGGCTGAAGAGAAAGGCCTGCTGGGTTCCGAGTATTACGCAGCGAATCCGCTGTATCCGCTGGCGACCACCGTCGGCATGCTCAATATGGACGCGCTGAGCCCCTATGGCCCGGCCAGGAACTTCACCATTTCCGGCAGCGCCAAGCTGGACGTGCTGGACATGATGGTCGCCAAGGCCAAGCAGTGGAACCTGACCTACTCGCCTGATCCGCTGCCGGAAGCCGGACACTTCTTCCGTTCCGACCACTTCCCGATGGCCAAGCGCGGCGTGCCTGCGGTGTCCTTCGGCTCCGGTGAAGACTGGGTGGAAGGTGGCGTGGCGGCCGGCCGCAAAGCCGAAGAGAGCTACACGACCAACAACTACCACCAGCCGTCCGACGAATGGAGCGCACAGTGGCCATTCACCGGCATGGCGCGCGACCTGGAACTGCTGTACAGCGTTGGCCGCGACATGGCGGATTCGAACGCCTGGCCGAACTGGTCGCAGGACTCCGAGTTCCGCACCGTGCGCGACCAGACTGCGGACAAGCGCAAGTRAGTCTCACCGCGACACGTGGCGCGCAGCCTCAGGGCAGGCGCGCCACCATGTCCACCTCCATGCTCGCACCGCCTGGCAGTTTCGCTGCCTGGATGGTGGTGCGGGCGGGCGGGTTTACTCTCCCCGAAGCGTGCCGCATAGGCCTCATTCATCTTGGCGAATTCGTCGAGGTTGGTCATGTAGACGGTCACCTTCACCACATCCTTCAGCGAACATCCAGCGCCAGCAAGGATCGCTTCCAGATTATCGAAGATGCGGTTGGTCTGTACGGTGATATCGCCTTCAACCGGCTTATTGGTGGCGGGATCGCGCGCCAGCGTACCGGCGGTATAAAGGAAGCCATTCACCACCACGCCCTGCGAATAAGGGCCAACTGCTTTCGGCGCACCAGTCACGGCCACCGGACGCATTTCCGCCCGGTTCATATTGGCGCAGCCAGTCAGGGTCAGAGCGATCAAACCAAACAAGAATGGAACAGGCAGGCGGGTACGCATGGCAGATCCTTTCAAGACAGGTGGATGAACTCTTCAATCTAGCAGCTGAGTCCAGATCGTCAAGCTCATCCCGCCCTTGTGGCATGCCTGCTACTTGCTGCGCGTGTAAGCCAGCTCCATCCACTTCACGTTCTTGCCGTCCGGACCCGGGCCCCACATTTCCAGCGTGTGGTGGTCGTTGTCCGCGATGGTCAGGTTCATGGTGAACGGCACCACCTTGCCGGTAGTGGGGTCGGACATATTGCCCTTGTACTTGATGGACTTGCCAGACAAAGTGCCCCAGGACAGCGACATGCTGGTGCTCATCGAATCGATCCAGCTGCCGAAATACTTCTTCGTCACATTGTCAAAGCCCTGCGTGCCCTGGCCGGTGAAGGGCTGGCCCATGAACGTTCCCTTGTAGTCCTCTTGCAGGTAGCGGTTCCCCATGATCCATTTGCGCTCGGAGGTGGCCGTGCTTTCCTCGGGCGGTTTGGAAGGGTCCATCCACGATTTGGTTTTTACGCTGAAGTTGCCTGCCAGCGGTTCCAGTTTCTTGTGGCCTTCGCCGGGCTGGGAGGCTTTCTCCATCGCTTCCATGGCGGCTTTTTCATCCATGGGCGCTGCTTCCTTCTTTTTGTCGGCAGCAGGAGCGGCAGCAGCGAGGGTGAGGCTTGTGACGACAACCAGGTACTGCGCGACGTTACGGAGCTTCATGAGGTTCTCCTATCAAGCAGGGTTGTGGAAGGGTCATTGTCCGCGTGGACGCCGCGCAGTGTCAATGGCATAGTGGCTTTATGAGCTTCCTCCTGAAATGCGCTGTATCCTGTGCCACACTGGCCGCGCTGCCGGCCCGCGCGGCCGACGATGCGGACCTGCTGGCCGCACTGGTCAACGGCTATCGCGCCGCGCCCACCGCCTGCCAGGGACGCACGCCCGCGCCGGTGCCGCCGCTGGCGCCAACGCCCGCCTTGTCGCAAGTCGAACTGCGGCCCTACTCGATCCTGCTCGCGGCGCTGGGCGAACAGGGCTATGAGGCCGAGGT
>NZ_JBFRDW010000060.1:0-15243 GCF_052113985.1 Pseudoduganella sp. RAF53_2
GGCGCTGGCACTGAAGCCGGACGGCATCTTCCTGTCCAATGGCCCCGGCGATCCTCAGCCCTGCGATTACGCCATCGAAGCGGCGCGCGAGCTGATTGAACGCGGCCTGCCGACCTTCGGCATTTGCCTCGGCCATCAGATCATGGGGCTGGCCTCCGGTGCACGCACCGTGAAGATGAAGTTCGGCCACCATGGCGCCAACCATCCGGTACAGGAAGTCGAAACGGGCCGGGTGATGATCACCTCCCAGAACCATGGCTTTGCGGTCGATGCGCACTCGCTGCCCGCCAACTGCAAGGTCACCCACATCTCGCTGTTTGATGGTTCGCTGCAGGGTTTTGCACGTACCGACCGTCCGGCATTCTGCTTCCAGGGCCATCCTGAAGCCTCGCCCGGTCCGCACGACCTGGCGCCATTGTTCGACCGCTTCATCAGCCTGATGGAAGGAGCCCGCCATGCCTAAGCGCAGCGATATTCAACGCATTCTCATTATCGGCGCCGGCCCCATCGTGATTGGCCAGGCATGCGAATTCGATTACTCCGGCGCGCAAGCCTGCAAGGCGCTGCGCGAAGAAGGCTTCCAGGTCATTCTGGTAAATAGCAATCCGGCCACCATCATGACCGACCCCGGCATGGCCGACGTCACGTACATCGAGCCGATTACCTGGGAAACCGTGGCGCGCATCATCGAGAAAGAGCGTCCGCAGGCCGTGCTGCCGACGATGGGCGGCCAGACGGCACTGAACTGCGCGCTGGACCTGCATCGCCACGGCGTGCTGGAACGCTTTGGCGTCGAGCTGATCGGCGCCACGCCGGAGGCCATCGACCGCGCTGAGGACCGCGCCAAATTCAAGGAAGCGATGACCCGCATCGGCCTGTCGTCCGCCCGCTCGGGCGTGGCGCACAGCATGGCGGAGGCCTGGGCGGAGCAGGCCAAGCTGGGCTTCCCGGTCATTATTCGTCCCTCGTTCACGATGGGCGGCAGTGGTGGAGGCATCGCCTACAACGCGGAAGAATTCAATGCCATCTGCCTGCGCGGCCTGGAGCTGTCGCCAACCAGCGAGCTGCTGATTGAAGAATCGCTGCTGGGCTGGAAAGAATATGAAATGGAGGTGGTGCGCGACCGCAAGGATAACTGCATCATCGTCTGCTCCATCGAAAACCTGGACCCAATGGGTGTCCACACCGGCGACTCCATCACGGTCGCGCCGGCCCAAACGCTGACGGACAAGGAATACCAGATCATGCGCAATGCCTCGCTGGCTGTGCTGCGCGAGATCGGCGTGGACACGGGTGGTTCCAATGTCCAGTTTGCGCTGAACCCGACAAATGGCCGCATGATCGTGATCGAGATGAACCCGCGTGTGTCGCGTTCCTCCGCACTGGCATCCAAGGCAACCGGCTTCCCGATTGCCCGCGTGGCCGCCAAGCTGGCCGTCGGTTTCACGCTGGACGAGCTTCAGAACGATATCACCGGCGGCGCCACGCCCGCATCGTTTGAGCCATCGATCGATTATGTGGTCACCAAAGTGCCGCGCTTCGCGTTCGAGAAATTCCCCGGCGCGGATGACCGCCTGACCACGCAAATGAAATCGGTGGGCGAGGTGATGGCCATGGGGCGCACCTTCCAGGAGTCATTCCAGAAGGCCTTGCGGGGCCTGGATATCGGCGTAGATGGCTTGCGCCGCAATCTCACGGGCCGCGAAGTGATCGCTCAGGAGTTGAGCCAGCCCGGTCCGCAGCGCATCTGGTATGTCGGCGATGCTTTCGCGCAGGGCTTGTCGCTGAAAGAAGTGCATGCGCTGTCCCGTATCGATCCCTGGTTCCTGGCGCAGATTCAGGATCTGGTGGAAGTCGAGGAGTGGGTGGCCGAGCAAGCGCTGGCCGAGCTTGACCGCGACATCATGCGCCGCCTGAAGGAGCAAGGCTTCGGCGACCGCCGCATCGCAGCGCTGGTCGGCGTCACGGAACGCGAAGTGCGCGAGCATCGCCATGCGCTCGGCTTGCGTCCTGTCTACAAGCGGGTGGATACCTGCGCCGGCGAATTCGCGACGCGCACCGCCTATATGTACTCGACATACGACGATGAATGCGAGGCCGCGCCGACCGATCGCCGGAAAATCATGGTGCTGGGCGGTGGCCCGAATCGCATCGGCCAGGGCATTGAATTCGACTACTGCTGCGTGCATGCCGCGCTGGCGATGCGTGAGGATGGCTATGAAACCATCATGGTCAACTGCAATCCGGAGACTGTGTCGACCGACTACGACACCTCGGATCGCCTTTACTTCGAATCGCTGACCCTGGAGGACGTGCTGGAAATCGTCCACCTCGAAAAGCCTGCCGGCGTGATCGTGCAGTACGGCGGCCAGACGCCGCTCAAGCTGGCACTGGAGCTGGAAGCCAACGGTGTGCCCATCATCGGCACTTCGCCGGACATGATCGACGCCGCCGAAGACCGCGAGCGCTTCCAGAAGCTGCTGCACGAACTGGACTTGCGCCAGCCGCCCAACCGCACCGCACGCACGGAGGCGGATGCCGTGCGCATGGCCGAGGAAATCGGCTATCCGCTGGTGGTGCGCCCATCCTATGTGCTGGGTGGCCGCGCCATGGAAATCGTGCATGAACAGGCAGACCTGGAGCGCTATATGCGCGAGGCGGTCAAGGTGTCCAATGATTCGCCCGTGCTGCTGGACCGCTTCCTGGACGATGCCATTGAAGTTGATGTGGACTGCGTCAGCGACGGTAAGGATGTGGTGATCGGCGGCGTGATGGAACACGTTGAGCAGGCCGGCATCCACTCCGGCGACTCCGCCTGTTGCCTGCCGCCATACTCGCTGGCCGACGCCACAGTGGCCGAAATCAAGCGCCAGACCGGGCGCCTGGCGCGTGGTCTGCACGTGGTTGGCCTGATGAACGTGCAGTTTGCCGTGCAGCGTCAGCGCATGGATGGCCGCCTGCATGACCGTATCTTCGTGCTGGAAGTGAATCCGCGGGCCTCGCGCACGGTACCTTTCGTGTCCAAGGCAACGGGACGCCAGCTGGCCAAGGTGGCAGCGCGCTGCATGGCGGGCCAGTCGCTGGCGGAGCAGGGCGTTCATGCCGAGGTGGTTCCGCCTTACTACAGCGTGAAGGAGTCCGTTCTGCCGTTCGCGAAGTTCCCCGGTGTGGACTGCATTCTTGGCCCCGAAATGAAATCGACCGGAGAAGTAATGGGCACTGGCGCCACGTTTGGCGAAGCGTTTTTGAAAGCCGAACTGGGTGCGGGCGTACGTCTGCCAAGCCAGGGCTATGTTTATCTGAGTGTACGCCGCTCCGATCAGGCGCGCGCCGTGGCGCTGGCGCGCGGCCTGCACGAAGCTGGTTTTACGCTGTGCGCCAGCGAAGTGACGGCGCTGGTCATCGGCGCGGGTGAAGTGCCTGTCAGCGCCATCGACGAGGAAACGCTGCTCGGTATGCTGGCCCTGCGCGAGATTGCCATGGCTGTAATGACCGTGGATGAGCGCCGCACGGCGATCGCCCAGTCACGCAAGGCGCGCATCGCCGCTCTGGCATCCGGCGCTGTCGTAATGACCACCATCGCTGCTGCGGAAGCGGCCAGCGAGGCGATTCGCCATCTGGGCCGCTGCGAAGTGCTGTCGCTGCAGGAGCTGCACGGGGGGGAAGGCGTGCTGCGCGTACGCGGTGGCCGGGGCGAGCCTCAGGAACGCGATTACGCTGCCGCTGCGATCGAGTTGCCGGAGCGCCGCGCACGTCCGCGCCAGCGCAGCGTGGGCGTGAAGCCGTTGAAACTGTTCATCCGGCAGCCGTTCACGGAGTCGGATGATCGCGAGCAGCGCATGATCGCGGAAATCCTGTCCATGATCGACACCGCCAATGGACTGCCGCATGCCTTCGAATACCTGACCGGAACCCAGGCCGAAAGCGCCGATACCTTCCGCCAGTCCTTCGAACGCAGGCAAGGCATGCCTTTCACGCCGAAGAATTTCCGCGGCCACCGGCTGGCATTGCTGGACGAGGCGGATGCTTTGATCAATATCCGCGTCGGCATGAGCGAGAGCAGCGCCTTCGAGCTGAGCTACCACATCTTCAAAGGCYGCCGCACGCCGATCCTCTTCCTGGTGTGGAAAGGCGCTCCGATCAAGACCACGCTGCTGCGCGAACTGGATGATCTGTGCGACGTGACTTATATCGAATTCGACGAAGTGTCAGAGCTGCGCGGCGGCCTGCATCGCTTCTTCAACACCATTTCACATGAAGGAGCATGAAATGTTCGCTAACCTGAAAATCAAAACCCTCGTGATCGGCGTGCTAGGTTTGCTGATCGGCCTGATGCTGGYGATCGGCGTACTGGGTATCGTCAGCGCCGATCGTTCCATCGCTCTCGTCAAGGATGTCACGCTGGTTGACCAGCACAATATTACCGAGCGCAATGCCATCCGGCTGGACATGGAAACTGGCCGCAGCCAGATCCTGCAAGCCTTGCAGCACAACCCGGACCTGGGCTGGGCCAAGCTGCACGACCATCCGCTGACCGCTCACTTCAATATCGTGAATGAGGTGACGGACCGCGTGGGTAAGCGCTGGGAGACTTATTTCTCCGCGATCACCTCGCCGGAAGAAAAGAAGCTGGCGGAAGACTGGTACGCAAAGAGCCAGGGCCTGGGCATCGAGCATATCCGCAAGGCAGCGGACGCCATCAGGGACAATCGCTGGGACGACGCTGAGACGGTGCTGATCAAGAATATCAACCCGTCGTACCGCGTTGGCGATGTGGCGCTGAAGACGCTCTCGGAGTTCAGCGACAAGGCTGCGAAGGCCAATGAAGCCGCTGTCTCCAGCCGTCTGGAGAACACTGCGACTACCGTGATCGTCGTGCTGGTGCTGGGCGTGATCGCCGGTGCGGTGATCGGCGCCTTCCTGGTGAACGCGATTTCCCGTCCGCTGGATCAGGCAATGGATGTCGCGAACCGTGTGGCGGAAGGTGATCTGAAAGGCAGCGTGGGCACCTATCGCAATAATGAATTCGGCGCGCTGCTCAAGGCACTGGACAAGATGAAGAACAATCTGGCGTCCATCGTGTTGGAAGTGCGCCATGGCAGCGACACGATTTCCAGCGCATCCAGCCAGATCGCGGCGGGCAATATGGACTTGTCCCAGCGCTCCGGCGAACAGGCGGCATCGCTGGAAGAAACCGCTGCGTCGATGGAAGAACTGACCGGCACCGTGAAGCAGAACGCGGATAACGCCCGCCAGGCCAACCAGCTGGCCGTGTCGGCATCGCAGGTGGCGATTCGCGGCGGTGATGTGGTGGCGCAGGTGGTGGACACCATGGGCTCCATCAACGAGTCGTCGCAGAAGATCAAGGACATCATTGGCGTGATCGATGGCATCGCGTTCCAGACCAATATCCTGGCGTTGAACGCTGCAGTCGAAGCGGCACGCGCCGGTGAACAGGGCCGTGGCTTTGCCGTGGTGGCGTCCGAAGTGCGCAACCTGGCGCAGCGCTCGGCAGGCGCTGCGAAAGAGATCAAGGCGCTGATTGACGATTCGGTGGGTAAGGTGGACAGCGGCGCCAAGCTGGTTGACCAGGCCGGCACAACCATGAAGGAAATCGTCACCAGCATTCAGCGCGTGACCGACATCATGGGCGAGATCACATCCGCCACGCTGGAGCAGACCTCGGGCCTGGAACAGATCAACAACGCGATCGTGGAAATGGATTCGATCACCCAGCAGAACGTGGGCCTGGTCGAAGATGCCGCGTCGGCGGCGGGCGCCCTGCAGGAACAGGCAGGCAGCCTGCAGCGCATCGTCAGCGTGTTCCAGCTGGATCAGGTGCACGACAGCGCCGAGAGCGCAGCGCGGGCCGCGATTCAGGCCGCGCGCAGCAAGCCGGCGCCCAAGGCTCCGGTGCGTAAACTGGCTGCTTCGGCGCGTCCTGCCAATCCTGCGCCGTTCAAGCCAGCCCAGAAAAAGGCCGTGGTGAACGGCCCGAATACGGAGTGGGAAGAGTTCTGATTAAACGGCCATCGGCGCCGTGATCGGCGCGTGATGCTGGTAGCCTTCCATCGTGAAGTCGGAAGGCTCGACCTTTTCCAGCCACTCGGGTTCGTATTTGCCGGTCTGCGCGAAGTCCGGCACGCGGTCCGAGATCTTCAGTTGTGGCAGAGGGAATGGTTCACGCGTGAGCTGTTCCTTCACCATCTCCAGGTGGTTCTCGTAAATGTGCGCGTCGCCGATGAAGTAGCTGAACCAGCGCGGCGTGTAGCCAGTCAGGCGGCCTACCAGTGCAAGCAGGGCCGCACCTTCGGCGATGTTGAACGGTGTACCCAGGCCGATGTCGTTGCTGCGCACGTAGAGGCAGAGCGAGATTTCCCTGGTCGTTGCGTTCGGGATGAACTGGTACAGCAGGTGGCAGGCGGGCAGGGCTACCTGGTCCAGCACGGCTGGATTCCAGCCGTGGAACAGGATGCGGCGGCTGCCTGGGTTGTTGATGATGGTGTCCAGGCATTCGCGCAGCTGGTCGACGGCCTTGTACAGCAGGACTTTTTTCACGCCGTCTTCCTCCAACGGCGCGACTTCGCGGAATCCGTTACGCTTGGCGTCGGCGATCTGCTCTCCCTGATCGGCGTTCAGCAGCTTGTAGCCGGGCCACTGGCGCCATTGCACGCCGTAGACCGGTCCGAGGTCGTCCAGGCCTTTGCGGTATGGGTTGGCCAGCCATTGAGCGTTCTCATTCGCGTTCTGGTCCCAGACCTTGCAGCCGAGCGCGCGAAAGTCTGCTGCGCTGCGCGAGGCGCGCATGAAGGCGCACAGTTCACCGACCACCGACTTGAACGCCAGCTTTTTGGTCGTTACGGCGGGGAAGCCATCTTTCAGGTCGAAACGCATCATCGCGCCCGGCACGCTCAAAGTGCGAATGCCGGTGCGGTTGTCCTGCCAGCTGCCTTGTTCGAGGACGGTTCGGATCAGTTCCTGGTATTGCTGCATTTCTTTGTCTCTCCGTATTCAGATTCTTTGGATGCCTGCGGTTCCTCGCGCCTCGCTTAGCGCTTCGAGCCGCGTCCGCCGGTTTTTCCGCCGCCCTGGCGTACAGCCTTGCCTGCGGCCTTTGCGGCGGATTTCGCACCGCGTCCAGCCACCACGATCACGTTACCCTTGCCCGCGCCGCGTGCATCTCCTCCACCAGTACCGCGCGCACCACCAGCGCCGCGCGCATCTCCACCGCCAGCACTGCGCGCGCCACCAGCATTGCGTCCAGCGCTCCGCGTCGCTGCGCTGCGTCCTTCGTTGCCTGGCTGCTGGCGACCTTCGCCGCGCGGCGTCCCGCGGCGCTTGGGTTCCGGCTCATCGTACGTTCCCAGCGAGCCGTATCCGCCCGCCGGTCGCGGCGCCTCAGCTGCCTCGCTTCGCCCAACAGGAGCCGTTGCGCCACGGCCGCCGCGCGCGTCCGGCGGCGACTTGCCGCCTGTGCGTCCTGCGCGGTGCGCCTCCGAGTCAACTGCACCGCTCGCACCACGACCGCCTCGGGCGTCGGGCGCTGGCGTGCCACCTTTGCTGCCCGTAACACGTCCTGCAGGGCCGCCCTTGGTGCTTGGGCCTGCGCCCCGCTCTGCCGAGCTGCCGCGGCGCGATTGGGACGCCGGACCGGCTGGCGTGCCTGATGGCGTTGGCTTGCCTGCGCGCGCGTCTGGCTTGCTGGCGGCCTGGGTTGGCGCGCCGGTCGAAGGGACGCGATGGTCCGCTTCGAAACCTGGCTCCTCCAGGCGCTGGAAGACCTGCTTCGTCAGCGTTTCGACTGCGCGCAGCAGCTCGACTTCGTCCGCGCAGACAAGCGAAATGGCTTCGCCCTCGGCGCCGGCGCGGCCGGTGCGGCCAATGCGGTGCACATAGTCTTCGGCCACGGTCGGCAAATCAAAATTGACGACCAGCGGCAGCGCTTCGATGTCCAGGCCGCGGGCGGCAACGTCGGTGGCGACCAGCACCTGCACTTCGCGGGCCTTGAGGCGTTCGAGCGCCTTCAGACGGGCAGGCTGCGGCTTGTCTCCGTGGATCGAATCGGCAGCTATGCCTGCGGCCTTCAGCAGAGACACCAGCGCCTCCACACCCTTGCGCGTTTTGACGAACACCAGCAAATGCGACCAGCCGAGCTTCTGCAGCAAGTGCAGGAACAGTTCAGGCTTCGCTTTCTTATCGGTCGTGTAGACCAGCTGGCGCACGGTACGCGCGGCTGTATTCGGCGCGCTGGCCTGCACCGACAAAGGATCGGACAACAGCTGCTTGGCCATCGCGCGGATCGCATCCGAGAATGTGGCCGAGAACAGCAAAGTCTGACGCCGTGCGGGGAGGGCGGCGAAGACCGCGTCCAGATCGTGCGCGAAGCCCAGATCAAGCATGCGGTCCGCCTCGTCCAGTACCAGCGTTTGCAGCTGGGCGAGCGACAAAGCGCCCTGGCGCAGCAGATCGAGCAGGCGGCCCGGCGTTGCAACCAGCACGTCCACACCTTTGCGCAGCTTGGTAATCTGCGGCTCAATCGGCACGCCGCCATAAGCCACGGCAAAGCGCAGCGGGACATTGCGTCCGTAAGCGCGGAAGCTCTCGTGCACCTGCTCGGCCAGCTCGCGCGTCGGCACCAGCACCAGGCTGCGTGCTGCGCCAGGGCTGGCGGCGCCCTCCATCGTCAGGCGCTGCAGCAAGGGCAGGGCGAAAGCTGCGGTCTTGCCGGTGCCGGTCTGCGCGGCGGCCATCAGGTCGCGGCCCGCAAGAACAGCGGGAATGGCCTGCTTCTGCACGGGCGTTGGTGTTGCATAACCCAGCGACTCCAGCGTGCCAAGCAACGCGTCGATCAATTTCAGCGAAGCGAAACTCATAGTGCATCGCTCCATACAGTCAGCGCGTTGCGCACGGCTTCATCGCTCAGATTCAACATATTCTCGCCAACATACCACTCGATAAAACTATGATCCGGCAGCAGCGAGTGGCTGGCGCGGTTGAACAGCCAGATACCGTGCTTCTCCGCGATCTCGTTGCGAAGGTCCAGCACCCGCTGGCGGCTGATGGCCATATGCAGATGCAGCATATTCGCCTGCGGCCGCGCCGGATTCGGCACTAGTGCGGGGAAATCGCGCAGCGTATCGAACAGCCATTGCGTGCGGCGGAAGTAATCCGGCATCGCGGCCAGACGTGCATCGAACTGCATGGCTGCCGCAACCACATAAGGCGAACGATGAATCACATTGCCGCCCTGGCGTCGGAACCATTCCTGCGCCTTGGCGACAAACGCGCGGCTACCCAGCAGCATGGCGCCACCCAGGCCGCCAATGCCCTTGTACAGCGACACGTACACGGAATCAAAACCTGCCGCAATCTCGTGCAGCGGACGGCCATAATACGCCGCTACTTCCCACAAGCGCGCGCCATCCATGTGCAAATGGATGCCTTGTTCGC
This sequence comes from Pseudoduganella sp. RAF53_2, assembly GCF_052113985.1. NCBI lineage: Bacteria > Pseudomonadati > Pseudomonadota > Betaproteobacteria > Burkholderiales > Oxalobacteraceae > Pseudoduganella > Pseudoduganella sp. RAF53_2. The sequence continues at coordinate 9,451 of NZ_JBFRDW010000060.1, forward strand.
GGCAGTAAGCCTTGATCGCCTCCAGCTCGTCCCAAGACGGCACCTGGCCGCCCATCTCGCGTGCGGGCAGCTCCAGCGACACGGCGCCCAGCTTGTCCGGCAGCGACTTCAGTTCATCGAGCGAGAAAGGACGATGCAGGTCGCCCAATTGCAGCGCATCGAAATGTCCCAGCAGCTGATGGTTGCCGCGTTCATGCTTGAAGATATGGGCGGTCGGATGCAGCGCCACGATGCGGCTGCCGCGCTCCATGCAGGCCAGGCGCAGCGCCGTCACCTGGGTCATGGTGCCGGTAATGCAGAAAGTCGAAGCTTCAAAGCCCAGCAGATCCGCAATCTTGCGTTCAAAGGATTGCAGCAGCTCGCCCTCGCCATACACATCGTGCTGAACTTCATTCTGTTCGCACCACGACGCCATCGCCGCAAACATGGCGGCAGGTGTAGGTTGCGGATGACCCGGCAGGACGGTATGGCAGCGCTGGCGCAGTTCGGCGTCGGTCACAGGCAATCCTCCCTTAGTGGGTCACTTGGACGTTATGGAACTGCAGGGCCGCGAGGTTGGCGTAGATGCCACCCAGTGCCACCAGGGACTGGTGTGTGCCCGTTTCGACGATCTTGCCGTCTTCCATAACGATGATGCGGTCCGCGCRCTGAACGGTTGCGAGGCGGTGCGCGATGATCAGAGTGGTGCGGCCTTCCATCGCCACTTCCAGAGCCCCTTGCACCAGGCGCTCGGATTCAGCATCCAGCGCGCTGGTCGCTTCGTCCAGCAGCAGTAATGGAGGATTCTTCAACAGCGCGCGGGCAATCGCGATGCGCTGACGCTGGCCACCGGACAGGCGCACACCGCGCTCGCCGAGGAAGGACCTGTAGCCGTTCGGCAGACGCTCGATGAACTCGTGGGCTGCGGCCATGCGCGCGGCGGCAATCACTTCCTGGTCGGTTGCATCGGCGCGGCCGTAGCGGATATTCTCCATCGCATCGGCCGAGAAGATCACCGTATCCTGCGGCACGATGCCGATGGCGTCGCGCAGGGTATGCAGATCGAGCTGTTTGATATCCACGCCATCCAGACGGATAGTGCCCAGCTGCGGATCGTAAAAGCGCAGCAGCAGCTGGAACAGGGTGGTCTTGCCTGCGCCCGATGGACCCACCACGGCCACGGTTTCACCCGGCTTGATGTCCAGCGACAGCTGCGACAGGGCGGCCGTATCCGGACGCGAAGGATAGGAGAAGATCACGTCCTGCAAACTCAATGCTGCACCATTGGCCGCGCGCGGCGGGAGCGCCAGCGCATGTTGAGGATTCTGTATTTCGGACTTCACGGACAGCAGTTCCAGCAGGCGTTCCGTGGCGCCGGCAGCGCGCTGCGCCTCGCCCATCACCTCGGACAAGGCGCCAATTGCGCCCGCCACGATGGACGCGTACAGAATGAACTGGCCCAGATCGCCGCCCGTCATGGTGCCTTCCAGAACCGCGTGCGCGCCCAGCCACAGCACAAACACGATGGTGCCGAACACCAGCACAATCGCCAGCGCGGTCAGGAAAGCGCGCGCCTGAATGCGGCGCATGGCGGTAACAAAAGCGCCTTCGATGGACGCACCGAATCGCTTGCTTTCCATGTTTTCGTGCGTGAAGGCTTGCACGGTCGGCATGGCATTCAGAATTTCGCCGGCCATGGCTGAAGCATCGGCAATTCGGTCCTGGGAATCGCGCGACAGCTTGCGCACGCGGCGGCCGAACATCACGATCGGCAGCACGGTGAGCACGAGCAGGCCAATAATGATGGACGACAGCTTGACGCTGGTCACAAACAGCATGCCCAGACCACCGAGGAACAGCAGCACGTTGCGCAGCGCCATCGAGATACTGGTGCCGACGACCGATTGAATCAGCGTCGTATCGGTTGTGATGCGTGACAGGACCTCGCCGGTCTGCGTCGTCTCGAAGAATTCAGGGCTTTGCTGAACCACGTGGGCATACACCGCGCTGCGGATATCGGCTGTAACGCGCTCGCCCAGCCAGGACACCGAATAAAAACGCGCCGCCGTCGCCAGCGCCAGGATGGTCGCCACCGCGAACAGCGCCAGGAACACCATATTCACATTGCGCGCGCTGCTGATGCCCGCGTGGGTGCCGAAGCCCAGGTCGATCATCTGCTTGAAGGCATAGGGAATGGCCAGCGTCGAACCGGCGGCAACCACGAGCGCGATGCCGGCGACGATGAAGCGGTTGCGATAGGGCTTGAGGAAAGGGGCCAGGCCCTTTAGCGCAGCCAGACTGCCTTTTTTCAGTTCGCGCGCTTCGGTCTGCGGATTGCCTGCGGTGCTGGCGGTGCTCGTCGTGCTGGTGCTCATCGTGTTGGCAGTATTCTTCGTATTCATAGTTTCATCGGGCGGACGTAACCCGTCAGCTCCAGATAGCCTCGTCCAGCAGGCTGGTCGTTGCGCCGCACCGTCACGGCGCCCTCCCAGTACACGGCGCCGCTGGACTGGCGCGCATCGAGTTCCTGATCCTGCTGCAATGGCGTGACCTGCCACTGGACATCGCCCGTAGTAATCATCGTCGCAACGGGATATTCAGCATTGGTACGGGGCGACCGCCACCGCGTTTGCGGGCTAAAACTGACCTGGTCCTGCGCATAGTGCGAAATCTTACCGGATGCGTCGCGCCATGTCGCGTGGGACCATATTTTACTACCTTGGCGGCTCCTTATCTGGAATGCCATCAGGGCGCCGCCATCGTCGAGATTCACGCCAATCCAGTCCCAGCCCGCCGCATCCGGATCGAGCACCTGCGTGGACCATTCGTGGTCCAGCCAGGTGACGCCGGTGACGGCTTGTTCGCGGCCATTTGGCCCCACAATCGCGCCCGTTGTGCGAAGTTGCGGCTCGCTGTAGTAGTAACTGGCCTGTTCGGGCTTGGGGCCTTTGCGCGAGTAGCCCTGGTCGCCCTGCAGCAGCACTGGCTGGGTCGGTGCAAGCGTGAGGCGCAGCGTGAAGTCCCGGGCAGGGATGTCGATCCGATAATGTCCAGCGGCGTCACGTTCCATGCGCCAGTTGTCCAGTTTGAGGCTGGTGTTGCCCTGCTCGGCGTAGGCCAGGCCGAGGCCCTCGCGCGCTGTGTGCTGGTCGTGCAGCAGCTTGCCCTGCGCGGGATCGGACAGCGCGGCGTGGGCGAGGATCAGGTCTTTGGCGGCGAACCTGCTCGGATTCTGTTCTCCCTGACCGGTCGCCGCGCGGAAGAAGGTGACCTGGTAGCCGACGGATTTGCCATCGGGTGTGGTGAGCCAGCCCGTTGCGTACCACCACTCCGTCTTGAAACCGTGGTGGGCGCCGAAGTCGCGCGGGAATTGCAGCGCGACGCCGGGCAATACGGGCGTGAACGCGGTCAGCGCGGCGACGCTCAGTGCAAGCAGGAGAAGACGAAGGGCGCGCATCACCAGTCCTCTCGCACGGCGCGGATCGGGCCGCCGGACAGTGCCTGACGGCCGGAAATCAGCGCCGTCGCGGCAGCGGACAGCAGCAGGGCGCCGGCGACGGTCGCGATCAGTGGCCAGGGATAATGCATCTCCATGCTCCAGTGGAAGGACTGCGGATTCACCACGCGAATCAGCACCACGCTGATGATCCAGCCGAGCGCGAATCCTGTGGCGATGCCGAGGCCCGTCAATGCGCCGCCTTCGAAGGCCAGGATGCCCAGAATCTGGCGCCGCGTCAGGCCCACGTGGCGCAGCATGCCGAATTCCTTGGCGCGCGCCAGGGTCTGCGCCGAAAAAGTCGCTGCCACCCCGAACAGACCGATCACGATGGCGATGGCTTCCAGCAGATAGGTGACGGCGAAACTGCGGTCGAAAATGGTCAGTGTGCGCTGGCGGATTTCGCCGGGCGCGGTCGTCTCCAGCAGCCCGCCGAAAGGCAATTGGCGCAGTGCGGCCTGTATTTGCTCCGGCTTCGCATCCGGCGCCAGCCAGATTGCCGCATCACCGGCCTCGCGATCGCCCGTGATGGCTATGTAATCATCGCGGCTGATCATCACGGCGCCGGTAGAACGCGCGTAGTCGCGCCACACTCCTGCGACGAAGAATTCGTGCTGGGCGCCCTGAAGTGGCAGGCGGAGCGTTCCGCCAGCGCGGACGCTGTACAGGTCGACCATCGCCTCTGTCACCCAGGCTTGCGGCAGCTTGCTGCCACGCGGCGGCCGCACAGCGGGGCCGGACAGCACCAGCGTGCGCTCGATCTGCGCAGGGTCGATGTCGCGCGCCAGCAGCAGGACGTTAGGGCGCTCTGCGGCCAGCGAAAGAGGGCGTGTACGCAGAAAGTCGACGCGCGCAATGCCCGGCACAGCGCGCAGTTGATTCTGCTCTGCGGGCTTGAGCAGGGCCGTACTGCCCGCGCTGGCGGTTCGCACGTACAGGTCGGCGGGCAGCAGTTGCTGCACCCATTCGTCCACAGAGACGCGGAAGCTGGACACCATGATCGCCATCGCGACCATCAGGCTGAAACTGGAGAGCACGCCGCCCAGCGCGATGCCCGCCTGCGATGAGGCATTCGCCAGCCGCGCCAGTGCCAGCGCGGCAACCGTGCGATGGGGATGCAGACGCGCTTCGGCGGCGCGGAACACCAATGCGGACAGGCGCGGCATCAACGCAATCGCGCCGACCAGCATCAGCGCAATGGACAGGTAGCCGAAGATCGGCAGTTCCGCGACCGGCGGCGCCTGCGTCAATACGGCAGCGATGGCGAGGCAGGCCAGCCCTGGCCAGGGCCGTGCGAGACGCGCCAGCGCCACTTCGTCGGTACCGGACTTCAGCGCGACAGCAAGCCGTCCGCGTGACGCCTCGAAGGCTGGTGCGGCGCATCCCAGCACCGCCACGGCGACACCCATGCCGAAGTAAAGGAAAGCTGCGACCGGCGTGAATTGGAGTTGCGGCCGCACGCCCGAGAAATAGCCCGCGCCGAGATCGCCGCCGAACAGGCGCAGCACCGCGGCGGCAATTGCATAGCCGCCCGCGATGCCGATCAAGGAACCTGCAACGCCAAGGAAGAGGCCCTCCAGCAGCACTTGGCGCATCAACGGGCGGCGTTCCAGCCCCAGCACGCGCAGCAGCGCGAACTGCCCGCGCCGGCGCAGCACCGACAGGGCCTGCGAGGAAAATACCAGGAAGGCGCCGGTGAACAGTGCCACCAGTGCAAGCACGCTCAGATTCACGCGGTAGGCGCGGCTGACGTTGCCGCTGCGGCTTTCCTGAGCCTCGTCGTTCGGACTGCCGACGCGGAAGCGGCCGGGGAATGCGCGCTCCAGCTCTTGTGTCAAAGCGGCTTTGAATGCGGCACGGTTCTCGCCATCGCGCAGGCGCAGATCGACCCGCGACAGCTTGCCCAGCTGCTGGAAGCGCCACTGCGCGGCGCCGATGTCCATCACACCAATACGCTGACCTGCACGCGCGCCGGGCAGGGCGCCTGCCACGCGTAAGGACAGTTTCTGTGTGCCGGACTGGAACTCCACCAGGCCGCCAGCCTGCACCCTGAGCCACGACATCGCTGCCGGCGAGAGGAAGATCGCGTCGTCAGCCACGGTATCGTAAGGCGAGTCCGCCTCCGGTGCGCCAATCAGGCCCGGTGTGACGGCTGCAGCGCGGAACACGTCGAGACCAATAATTTTCAGCGGCAGGCTGCTGCCCGGCATGGATGCGTCAAAAGTCAGTACCGGCGATGCCGTCTCCACACCGGGCCGCTGGGCCAGCTGCGGATAGATTGCTTCCTCAATAAAGGGCTCTGTGCCGCTGACCTGGAC
>NZ_JBFRDW010000061.1:0-15124 GCF_052113985.1 Pseudoduganella sp. RAF53_2
GCGCCACCTCGTCCGGCAGGATGGGCCATTCGCTGGCCAGCAGCGCGCAAACACAGAACGGCATACTGCCGTCGGCAATACAGCTCGTCCAGAACTGGATGTATGCGCGCAGTTGTTCCTGCGGACCAGGGTTGGTCTGCTCAAGATGCGTCAGACCGTGCGCAGTCTCCTCGCGGTAGCGCCCGATCAGCGTCTTCACCAGGTCGACCTTGCTCGGAAAATGATGGTGAATACTCGCTTTGCGAATGCCCACTACCTCGGCGATATCGGCATAGCTGAAGCCGTTGTAGCCACCCGTTGCGATCAAGGAACGGGCGCAAGCCAGAATATCGTCGAAAGTTTTGTTCATAGGTGCATCCTACCTTCTAGTAGGTTTGCAGTCAAGCGCTACGGCGCGCGCAGGGTGACACTGCGCAGGCTGGGCGTCGCCTAATCCTCTCCCCTCGCGCGGTCTGCTGACCATTAATTACCTCAGTAGTTTTTATACTGGCTTTTCTGTCACCCATGATAATATTTTCAAATAATAAACATTCCTTCCGGGAGAGATATGGATGCACAGACAAAGGTATTTCGCACGCATCGCGCACTGGCCTGGTTTTACGCACTCATAGGCATAGGTATGACTGCAGTCATTGGCCTTGCAACGGGTGCATACGTGGAGTTGCTGCCCATGCTGCTCGCCCTCCTCGCGCTATTCGCGCTGCACTTTTTCACAGCGCGCGCATGCAAACAAGGGAAGAACGGCGGCCGCCAGGCATCCATAGTCATTTCGTGCCTTATGCTGCTTGGCTTCCCGATTGGCACGCTGATCGGAATCTACCTTCTGTCGAACACATGGCACTCCTGGGAAGCGRCCGCATGAAGCGTTTATTGTTATCCCTCGTTGCGGCCTGCCTGTACAATCTCGCCGCTGCGGCGCCGACACCAGCGCCAGTGCGCGCGGAAATCGACGCGCTATTGGCCAAGCTCCAGGCATCCGGCTGCCAGTTCAACCGCAACGGTTCCTGGTATAACGGCACCGACGCCAGGAATCACCTGCTCCGCAAACTCGAATACATCGAGGGCAAAAGCACCATCCAAAACACCGAGCAGTTCATCGCGATGGCGGCGTCTAAAAGCAGCTCGTCGGGCAAGCCATATCAAGTCAAATGCGGCAACGAGCCAGCCGTCGACAGCCAGGCCTGGCTCACCCGCACGCTCACCAGCATTCGCACAGCAAAACCATGAGCAAGCAAATAAAAATAGGTAACGTCGTTTTTGAGGTTCCAGAAGAAAGCTCATCTTCCATCACGTCCACCGGCCAAGAGAAGCCGGTCCAGAATGTTAAGCCTGATACGCCGGAACCACTGGAAGAAAAGCCTTATATCTACAGGCCGAATGATCCCTTCCAGGCTTCGGTCGACGAAGCACGAGCGATTGCCAGCATTAGCACGTCACATAAGCCCTGGGTTCGGAAAACGTGGTTTGTGTTATTTGTCATTGGTCCACTGGTGTATGTAGAACTGATTGCATTAGCGGCCAATCGGGATCTTGAAGGCTGGGAATGGGTCAAGTCTCTGGCTTTTGCCAACGCGATTTTTCTGCCGGCGTGGTTGATCTACTTCTCTATTTCGAAGCGCCGCGTAAAAAAGGCATAGCGATATGATTGTGCCAAAGTATTCTTTGCCGGAGTTTGAGCGCAGGTGGCTGGTACCGGATGCGTCCCTGCTCGATTTGTCCGCGTGCCGCGTACGCCGGATCGAGGACAAATATCTCGACGGTGGCAGATTGCGGCTGCGCGCGGTCAGTGAAGATGGCGTCGGGATAGTTTATAAGCTCGGGAAGAAATACGAATCCAAACAAGTGGTGAGCGTTTATTTAAGCCGCGAGGAGTATGGGAGCCTGCTCGTACTACCCGGCGCAGTCGCGCGCAAGATGCGCTACTCGGTGGCTGGCGGTGCGCTCGATGTATATGAGCACCCCCTTGGAGGGTTGCTAGTTTTCGAGATTGAATTTGAGAGCGCCGAGGCATCAGCGGCTTATGTGCCGCCGTCTTTTGTAGGTGAAGAGATCACGGCCAACGCGAAGTACAGCGGCTTCGCGTTGGCACAGCAGGAGTGATCAGGACAGCAGCAGCTTCAGGTCATGGACGATCGGAGCCGGGCCTTGTCCGTGGCGCAGGAACAGGCGGGGCTTGCCTTCTTTGTCGAAGACGTAGCTGCCGGCGGTGTGGTCGATGGTGTAGCTGTCCGGGGTCTTGCCAGGCACTTTCTGGTAGAAGACCTTGAAGTCCTTGGCCGTCTTCGCGATTTCTTCAGGCGTGCCGTACAGGCCAACGAAGCGCTTGTCGAATTGCGGCACGTATTGCGCCAGCAGTTCCTTGGAGTCTCGCTCAGGGTCCAGCGTGGCGAACAGCACTTGCACCTGGTCGGCTTGCGGACCGAGGTCCTTCATCACGTTCGACATTTCGGCCATGGTGGTCGGGCACACGTCCGGGCATTGGGTGAAGCCGAAGAACAGCACCACGACTTTGCCTTTGTACGAATCCAGCGTCACCGGCTTGCCGGTGTGGTCGTGCAGCGCGAAGCTTTTGGCGTAGTCGATGCCGGTGATATCGGTGTTTTCAAACTTCAGCCGTTTTTCGCCGCAGCCCACCAGGGCCGCGAGCATCAGCAATGCCGCGAACAGTTTTTTCATAGCGCTCAGAACTTGAAGTAGTGATCAACCAGCAGTGCTGCGAACAGCAGGGACAGGTAAATGATGGACCAGGTAAATGCCTTGCGTGCCACGATGTCCGTGTAGTGGCGGTAGATCTGCCAGCCGTAGTAAAGGAAGACGGCATTCAGCACCACCGCGCTGCCCAGATAAATCAGGCCGCTCATCTTCACGGCAAATGGCAGCAGCGTGGTCGCGGCCAGCGCGATGGAATACAGCCAGATATTGAACGCGGTGAAGCCCAGGCCATGGGTCACAGGCAGCATGGGCAGACCGGACTTGGCGTAGTCGTCGCGGCGGTACATGGCAAGTGCCCAGAAGTGCGGCGGAGTCCAGACGAAGATGATCAGCACCAGCAGCCATGCCTGCATCGGCACGTCGTTCGCAACCGCCGCCCAGCCCAGCGCAGGCGGCATCGCGCCCGACAGGCCACCAATCACAATGTTCTGCGGCGTTGCGGGCTTCAGCACCATCGTATAAATCAATGCATAGCCGACAAATGTCACAAAGGTCAGCCACATGGTCAGCGGATTCACCAGCTGGTGCAGGATGTACATGCCGAGGCCGCCGATCACGGCAGCGAAGACAACGGTCTGCTTGACGGTGATTTCACCCAGCGCCATCGGACGGCGCGCGGTACGCGCCATGCGCGCGTCGATCTCGCGCTCGGCCAGGCAGTTCACGGCAAACGCCGCCCCCGCCAAAAGCCAGATGCCGATCGTAGCCGCGACGACAACACGCCAGTCCGGCATGCCGTCCGTGGCGAGGAACATGCCGATCACGGCGCAGAACACGGCCAGCTGCGTCACGCGCGGCTTGGTCAGCGCCATGTACTGGGCGAAGCGGCTGTTCGATTTCAAGGTGGCGGTACGAGTCGTCATTTAGTAGGTACGTGCGGGCGCTGCGAGAAACTTAGCCCGATAGTTTAACATGGTCAGCAAAAGGACCAGGCCAGCTGCTCCGGCGTTATGGATGACCGCAATCGCCAGAGGGAAGTTCAGGTAAATGGTCGCGATGCCGGTGGCAGCTTGCAAAACCAGCAAGCCGAGAATCCAGCTCGACACCTTGCGCAAGCCCGTCACGCGCCAGGCGCGCAAGGCCGTGTAGCCAAGCACCAGCACCACCACAAAGGCAAAATTGCGATGCACCCAATGGATGGCCGTCAGCGCGGAGAACGGCAAATAGTGGCCGGCGGYTGTCTTGCCCAGTTCGCGCCACAAATGGAAACCTTGTGCAAAATCCATCTCCGGCACCAGCTTGCCCGCGCACAGCGGGAATTCGGTACAGGCCAGGGTCGCGTAATTCGTGCTGACCCAGGCGCCAAGCGCCAGTTGCAACACCAGCACCACAGCCGAAACGATGGCCATGCAACGGACATGCGGCAGTACATTGATCGGCGCACCGGACTGGCGCAACGGCGCAATCGCCTGGTCTTCACGCCCACCGAACCAGGTCAGCATGGCCAGCAGGCCCATGCCCAGCAGCAGGTGGGTCGACACGATGACTGGCTGCAGTTTCAGCGTCACGGTCCAGGCGCCAAACGCGCCCTGCAGGCAGACGAAGAAGAACAACAAGGTAGGAAAGCCCGGAGGGACGGTGCGGCGGAACGGGTTGCGCTTGCGCCACTGCCACCACGATACGCCCGCCATCGCCACAATCAGAATACCGATCGTCATGGCCAGATAGCGGTGGATCATTTCAATCCACGCCTTGAACACGGTCACGGGACCAGTCGGCATCAGGGCTTCCGCAGCGCTGATCTGCTCATGCGCCAGGAAAGGATTGGCAAGGCCATAGCAGCCCGGCCAGTCCGGACAGCCCAGGCCCGAATCGGTCAGGCGCGTGAAGGCGCCAAACACGATCAGGTCGAAGCACAGGAATACGCCCACCCACACCAGCTTGCGGTATTTGCTGACGTCCTTCGAGATCCACACCATGGACAGGGGCAGCACCGCAACCAGCAGCGCGGTGACAATCATCTGGGCCAGGGAAGTTTGATGCATAACTTATCCGATCGCCGAAGCCTTGAGCAGCTTGGCGAGATCCTTCTTTACTTTGGTTGGGTCGGCGTTCTTCGGGAAACGCATCATCAGGTTACCCAGCGGGTCGATCAGGTAAATGTGGTCATCGGCGCGCTCGCCCTGCTCCACCGGCAGCCATCTGGCTACGTCGGCGGCGGGCGCGCGCAGCATATGGGTGCCATCGTTCACGCGCATCAGCATGGTTTCCAGCGGCTGTTCATCGGTGATCAGCCACACGCGCTCAATGCGCTCCATCTCCTTGCCCTGCATGGTACGCAGCTGGCGCATCATGAACAGCATGTCCTGGCATTCCTGCTGGCAGTCGGAGCCGCCGACCTTCAGCATGATCCATTTACCCTTGTAGTCTTCCAGTTTTTTGGGCTCGCCGGACAGCAGCTTGCTCGGCATCGCCGGAATCGGATGCTGGCGCGGGTCGATCAAATCACCGTAATTGGTGCTGCCGCCTTTCGGCTTGATCACGTAATAGGTGAAGTAAGAAGCGACGATCGGCGCGGCGCACACTGCCAGCACCGCAAACATTTTCAAGCGCCCGGAGCGCTGCTGGGGTTCGTTCTTATTGCTGTCCACTTTTCTTGAATCCGGTGAAAACGAAGAAGAGGAAGGCCATCACAGCCAGTGCGTACCACTGGAAGGCATAGCCACGGTGTTTTTCGATGCCGAGCGAAGGAGCCGGCCAGTCGCGCACCAGCTGTGCGCCCTGCCCTGCGGCGCCGGCGTCGGCCGACGTTTGTTCCAGCATGACCGGCTGGAATGCCAGGCCCGTGGCAGCGGCCACGCCGGCCGCATCGGCATTCTGCACGATGGCACGGGGCGCAAGCTTCACGCTGCCCAGCTCCATGACATGGCCTGCGTTCTGGTGCGCCACGCCTTCGATGGTGACGGTGCCGGACGGCGTGCTCACTTCCGGCAGTTTGTTGCGGTCGGCCGCATCACGCGGCAGCCAGCCACGCACCACCAGCACATGCATATTGCTGCCGGCGAGCTTGAGGGGCATCAGCAGGTAGAAGCCGGCGCGGCCCTGATACGGACGATTGTCCAGATAGAGCGGCCAGTTGGGCAGCCATTCGCCGGTAACACGCACGCGGCGGAATTCGATCTCTTCGGCGCGCACTGGCTCCGCGCTCAGCTCCACGGCTTCGGCGGCAACGCCGGCGGACAGCCTGGCCGCCAGCGCTTCCTTCTGCTCGGCGCGGCCGGTCTGCCAGCGCGCGGCGGAGATGCCGATTGCCACCAGCACCAGCATTGCCAGAAAGGGAATGAGCTTAAAGCGGAAAGCGATACGCATTACAATGGGAGCCCTGACTAATCCTGCAAAACTGACATGAAAATCTTCGTTGCCGTTGCGTTTATCCTGATCATCGGCAGCCTCGCCAGCGCGGTGGTTTTCCTCTTGCGAGGTAAAGGCGGCGACCCGCGCATGGTGCGTGCGCTCGCGATGCGCGTCGGCTTCTCGATCCTGCTGTTCGTGATCATCCTTGTGCTGTACAAGCTAGGGTACATCCACCCCACAGGTATACGCGCCTACGGCGGATAAAAGCAAAAAGCCGCAGCACCCGCTGCGGCTTTTTTTATCGGGCATTGCACGGCTGGTTCCGCCGCGCATTATACCCGCGTATTACATCCAGTACACGACCACGTACAGGCCGAGCCAGACCACGTCAACGAAGTGCCAGTACCAGGCGGCGCCTTCAAACGCGAAGTGGTGTTCAGGGGTGAAGTGGCCCTTCATCACACGATACAGCACCACCGACAGCATGATCGCGCCCATGGTCACGTGGAAGCCGTGGAAGCCGGTCAGCATGAAGAAGGTCGAACCGTAGATACCGGAGGACAGCTTCAGGTTCAGCTCATGGTAAGCGTGGATGTACTCGAACGCCTGGAAGCCCATGAACACTGCGCCCAGCAGGATGGTGGCAGCCAGCCAGAAGGCGGTCTTGCCACGCTTGCCAGCTTGCAGGGCGTGGTGGGAGATGGTCAGGGTCAGGCCGGAGGTCAGCAGCAGCGCGGTGTTGATGGTCGGGATCGGGAACGGACCCATGGTGTTGAAGGATTCAACCACGCCGGCCGGACCGATATTGCCCCAGATGCCGTTGAAGTCAGGCCAGATCAGTTTGTGATCCAGGTCCGACAGCCAAGGCATGGTGATGGTGCGTGCGTAGAACAGCGCGCCGAAGAAGGCGCCGAAGAACATCACTTCGGAGAAGATGAACCAGCCCATCGACCAGCGGTAGGAGATGTCGATGCGCTTGCTGTACATGCCGCCTTCGGATTCGGCGATCGCATCGCCAAACCAGAAATACAGCACGACCAGGGTCATGGCGATGCCGATCAGGTTGCAGGCCATACCCCACGACGCGTCGTTCACCCATGCGGATGCGCCGATCATGGTAATCAGCAGGGAGATACCTGCCAACATTGGCCACTTGGACGGGCCAGGCACGAAGTAGTACGGTGCCGCGGCGTTATTCGAACTCATTTTCATCTCCTAGAAACGGTATCCGTGAACTGCAAAAATTACTTCAATACGACGAACTTGATGACCGAAATCAGCAAGCCAATAAATATGGCAACGCCCAGCAGGGCTGCGATGATGACGTGGACCGGGTTCAGCTTCTCGGTATCCTTGTCAAAATCGCCTTTGCGGCGCAGGCCGAAAAACGACCAGATCACTGCTTTCATCGAATACAAAAACGAAGCCATCTGCCTTCCTTAATTGGACGCGGTCTTGTTATCCAGACCTGCCGCCTCGATAAAGGTGTACGACAGAGTGACGGTCTTCACGCTCTTCGGCACGGCCGGATCGATGAAGAACACCACGGGCATCTGCCGCGCCTCGTTCGGCTTGAGGATCTGCTCCTTGAAGCAGAAGCACTCAATCTTCTTGAAGTGCGGCGTTACTTCCTGCGGCGTGTAGCTTGGGATGGCCTGGGCCTTCACCGTACGCGGCACGCTGTTCACTACTTCATACACCACCGTCGTCAATTCGCCGGGATGCACGGTCACGCTGTTGACGGTGGGGCGGAAACGCAAAGTGCCCTGCACATTGCTGACCAAATCCACCGTGATGCTGCGGCTCTTGTCGACCTGGCTGTTGACTGCCGCTGCTTCCGGCTTGCCATCGATCAGGTTCAGGCCCAGCACCTCGCACAGGTGCTTGTACACCGGGATCAGCGCGTAGCCGAACCCGAACATCATTACCGCTACGACCAGGAGCTTGCCAAGCAGCTTGTTCTTCGCGCCCTGGACTTCCTTATCGCTCATTTCAGTGCCTCAGTATCCATTGTTTGCCGATGACGGAAACAAAGAACACCACGGCGATGGACAACAGGATCAGGGCCAGGCGCAGGTTGCTGTTCGGCTTCTTCGGGTCAGACATGGTGCTTCCTTTACAAGGGCGGACGCTGGCGCGCCCGCCCCAGGGTATTACTTAACGGTTGGCGGTACTTCGAAGGTGTGGAACGGCGCCGGCGACGGCACGGTCCACTCCAGGCCTTCAGCGCCATCCCAAGGCTTGTCCGCAGCAGCTTTGCCACCACGGATGGTTGGCAGCACCACGAAGAACAGGAAGAACACCTGCGACAGACCGAAACCGAAGGCGCCGATGGAGGCGATCGCGTTGAAGTCTGCGAACTGCGCCGGGTAGTCGGCGTAGCGGCGTGGCATACCGGCCAGGCCCAGGAAGTGCATCGGGAAGAAGGTCACGTTGAAAGTGATCAGGGACAGCCAGAAGTGCAGCTTGCCCATGGTTTCGTTGTACATGTGGCCAGTCCACTTCGGCGACCAGTAGTAGAAGCCGGCGAACAGCGCAAACAGGGAACCTGCCACCAGCACGTAGTGGAAGTGCGCCACCACGTAGTAGGTATCCTGCAGCTGGATGTCGACCGGGGTCACTGCCAGGATCAGGCCGGTGAAGCCGCCCATGGTGAACACGAAGATGAAGCCCACAGCGAACAGCATCGGGGTTTCAAAGGTCATCGAGCCTTTCCACATGGTCGCGATCCAGTTGAAGACCTTCACGCCGGTCGGCACGGAGATCAGCATGGTTGCGTACATGAAGAACAGCTGCGAGGTCACCGGCATGCCGGTGGTGAACATGTGGTGCGCCCACACGATGAAGGACAGAATCGCGATGGAAGCGGTTGCGTACACCATCGAAGCGTAGCCGAACAGCGGCTTGCGGGCGAAGGCTGGAACGATCTGCGACACGATACCGAAGGCCGGCAGAATCATGATGTACACCTCCGGGTGACCGAAGAACCAGAAGATGTGCTGGTACATGACCGGGTCACCACCGCCGGCGGCGTTGAAGAAGGAGGTGCCGAAGTGACGGTCGGTCAGGGTCATAGTGATCGCGCCGGCCAGCACTGGCATCACGGCGATCAGCAGATAGGCGGTAATCAGCCAGGTCCAGCAGAACATCGGCATCTTCATCAGGGTCATGCCGGGAGCGCGCATGTTCAGGATGGTGACGATGATGTTGATGGAACCCATGATGGACGATGCGCCCATGATGTGCATGGCGAAGATACCCATGTCCATGCCGATGCCCATCTGGGTCGACAGCGGAGCGTACAGGGTCCAGCCGGCAGCGGTGGCGCCGCCAGGCACGAAGAACGACGCGGCCAGCAGGATTGCCGCAGGAGGCAGCAGCCAGAACGAGAAGTTGTTCATGCGGGCGAAGGCCATGTCGGATGCGCCGATCTGCAGCGGGATCATCCAGTTAGCGAAGCCCACGAAAGCCGGCATGATGGCGCCGAACACCATCACCAGACCGTGCATGGTGGTCAGCTGGTTGAAGAACTCAGGCTGGAAGAACTGCAGGCCAGGCTGGAACAACTCGGTACGGATCATCAGCGCCAGCACGCCGCCGGACAGCAGCATGATGAAGGAGAACCACATGTACAGGGTACCGATGTCCTTGTGGTTGGTCGCGAACAGCCAGCGGCGGAAGCCTTCCGGATGGTCGTGAGCGTGATCGTGATCGCCGTGTGCGTGATCGTGTGCGTGATCGATAGTAGTCGTGCTCATGTGAAGCTCCTAATTACTTGCGCGCAGCCACAACTTCGGCTGGTTGAACGATGTTTTCCGCTGCCTTGTTCGACCAGGAGTTGCGGGTGAAGGTAATAACAGCCGCGATGTCGGTATCGGACAGCTGCTTCCACGCCGGCATCTCGCCTGGGAACTTGCCGCTCTTCTTACCGTTCAGCAGAACATGGATCTGGTCAGCTTTAGGACCATTGACCACTGGGGAACCGTCCAGCGCAGCGAATGCGCCTGGCACGCCCTTGCCGGTTGCCTGGTGGCAGACCGCGCAGTTCGAGTTGTAGACCTTCTCGCCCTTGGTTTTCAGTTCGTCGATGGTCCAGGTCTTGTTCGGATCGTCCGCCAGTGCGGCCATTTCCTTCTTCTTGCCGTCCACCCAGGCGGTGTACTCTTCGGCGGTCACGACGTGCACCACGATCGGCATGAAGGCGTGCTCTTTACCGCACAGTTCCACGCAGGTGCCGCGGAAGGTGCCGGTGTGTTCGGCTTTGAACCAGGTGTCGCGTACGAAACCAGGGATCGCATCCTGCTTCACGCCGAAGGCCGGGATGGTCCAGGAGTGGATCACGTCGTTGGCGGTGGTCACGATGCGGACCTTCTTGTTTACCGGCACCACCAGTTCGTTATCGACTTCCAGCAGATAGGTATCGGTACGTGGCTTGGTCGGTGCCACGCCAGGCGCACCCACCGCGTCACGCGGGGTAGCGATGTTGGAGATGAAGGAGATGCCCTCGCCTTCGCCTTTCAGATAGTCATAGCCCCACTTCCACTGCATGCCCGTGGCCTTGATGGTCACGTCGGCGTTGGAGGTGTCTTTCATGGCGACCACGGTGCGGGTCGCCGGCAGGGCCATGCCGATCACGATCAGGAACGGAACGACGGTCCAGGCGATTTCGACGGCTGTGGATTCGTGGAAGGTGGCGGCTTTGTGGCCGACGGACTTGCGGTGCTTGATGATGGAGTAGAACATCACGCCGAAGACGGCAACGAAGATGACCAGGCAGATAATCATCATCAGCGTGTGCAGGCTGTAGATCTCAGCGGCGATGCGCGTTGCCGGAGCCTGCAGGTTCAGCTCATGCACCATCGGACCGCCGGTGCCGCCGGTCGCTGCTTGATACGTACCAGTCGCAGATGCTGCTGGTGCGGCCAGCGCCGGAATTCCGGCGGATACTGCGGCCAGCCCGAGCATCAACGATTGAAGTCGCTTCGCAAGTTTCATGTTTTCCCCAACCACCCAAAAATAAAAATAATTTCATCACTGCGCGGTTCGCTGAAGCCACCGCCGTGCGCTAAACAGCTAAAGGCTCCACGCCGGACCCAGGTAAAAACTTCTTACATGAGACCGAGCTGGAACCTTGACATCGCCAAATGCGACCCAACATCACCTTTGGCGCTGCGGATTCTTTACTTCTTGCTTTTTTGYCTACGATTCGTGTGAGCGAACAGCTGGCAAAATTAGTCAAGGATTATAAGCAGGATGCTTATCTTTCATCAAGGGAAAATGCCTTTGATGACCGAATTGTGACGCCATTTTCCCTATGACTGCCTAATTTTTAGGCTTTCGCGGCAGATCAAAACGAATAATCGCTTCCCCGTCTTTGGTCACCCGCGGCACCGGACGGAAGGCGTGTCCATAGATCACTTCAAAGGTCAAACCCAGCTTGCCGTCCGAACGGCGCTGCCGCTCGAACGCCTGCAGCAGGCGCAGGTATGCCGCCCGTCCCAGCAGCCCCTTGCGGCGCGAACCGAGCGGATTGCCGCCCAGGGCGCGCACGTCGGCCAGCAGCTTTTCCGGTGTGTCATAGGTGACCGTGATCTTCTCCATATCCATCACCGGCGTGGCAAAGCCCGCCTCCACCAGCTGGTCGCCGAAATCGTGCATATCCACGAATGGCAGGGTGTGGACGGCCAGGTCGACTTCCGCGAAGGCCGTGCGCACCTCCTGCATGGTGTCCGGCCCGAAGCAGGAAAACATCAGCAAGCCATTCACGCGCAGCACACGGCGCCACTCAGCGAACACGCGGTCCGGCTGCGGATGCCAATGCAATGCCAGGTTAGACCAGACCAGGTCCAGAGAGTTCTGCCCCAATGGCAGCTCGGCCAGGTCGCCGCAAATCAGATCGATGCCGGACTTGGCCGGCAGCAGCCTGGAAATCAACTGATTCAGGGCCGACTTGCCGCCCTGCCCCTGCGCCGCTTGCAGCATCGCTGGCGACGCATCCAGCCCCAGAATCTGGGCAGCGGCATAGAACTTTTGCAAGATAGGCAGATCGGCTCCCGTGCCGCAGCCCGCGTCCAGCACGCGCTGGGGATTCAGTTTGATCAGCTCCAGGCGCTCGTGCATGCGGCTGGCGATTTCACGCCGCAGAAAATCGGCGTGCGCGATGCGGGCGGGATCGTCAAACAGGGCGCGGACACGATCCAGATCAATAGGGGCGCTCAGCTTGGGCGGATTTGCTGGGACTTGCATATTTATTACGGGTGCGAGATGAGATAATGTGCCAGTTTACCTGCTCGTGGCAAAACGCGATGGCTGGCCAATTTCTGGCGACGATCCTGCCCTGTAATTGCGTGCTGTGCGGAGGGCGCGGCGGGGAGCTGCTGTGCACGGCATGCCGTTGTCAATTTTTCAGCATTGACGTGGCGCGCTGCCCGGTGTGTGCGAATCCGCTGCCGGCCGGGTGTCCGGCGGAGCTGCCGTGCGCGCGCTGCCTGTCCTGCGCGCCCGCTTACGACGCCACTGTGACTGCCTGCTCATACGAAATGCCGCTCGACCGGCTCGTGCTTCAGCTAAAATTCGGCGCCCGGCTGGCGCACGCGCGCTTGTTCGGGGAATTGCTGGCGTCCGCGGTATGCATTGCTTCGTACGGCTTGCCTGCTGTGCTCTGTCCCGTGCCGCTGGGTGAAGCGCGGCTGGCGGAGCGCGGATTCAATCAGGCGCTGGAAATCGCGCGTCCCTTGGGACGAACGCTGGGCGTCGCGGTAGCGCCGCGCTTACTGTGCCGGGTGCGCGAAACGCGGGCGCAAAGCGAGCTGGCACCGGGCGCGCGCCGTGCCAATATGCAGGGAGCGTTTGCCGTGCCGGACCGCGCGCTGGTCGAAGGCCGCCACATCGGCGTCGTCGACGATGTGATGAGCAGTGGCGAAACGCTGGAGGAGCTGGCGGCCACGCTGAAACGCTATGGCGCCGCGCGGGTCAGCAATTTTGTCTTCGCGCGGACACCGCCGCATCAATGAATTGGGAGAACTGAGTTGTTTCATGTCGTACTGGTCAATCCAGAAATACCGCCGAATACCGGCAATGTGATCCGCCTGTGTGCAAACACGGGCGCGCAGCTGCATCTGATCGAGCCGCTGGGCTTCGAACTGGATGACGCCAAGCTGAAACGCGCAGGGTTGGACTACCACGAATATGCGCGGATGCAGGTGCACAAGGACTGGGCCGCGTTTCTGGCTGCCGTGCAGCCCGCCGCCGATCGTCTGTTCGCGATGACCACACACGGCTCGCGTCCCTTTGCCGAACTGGCGTTTCAACCGGGCGACGTGTTCGTCTTCGGCAGCGAAACCCGCGGCCTGGCGCCCGAATTCCGCGAAACCTTCCCGGCGACGCAGCGCATCAGATTGCCCATGCAGCCCGGCAACCGCAGCCTGAACCTGTCCAATACTGTGGCCGTGGTCATCTACGAAGCCTGGCGCCAGCAAAACTACGCCGGCGGCGCCTAACACCCTGGGGTCAGATCCGACATTCGGACATTTTTTCGCGCGCTCCTGCGCCGAATCAAGATCGCTTGCTTCCGCCCGGCTAGTCTGAAGCAATGACCCGTCCCCTTCGCATCCAATTCGCCGGCGCGATTTATCACGTGACCTCACGTGGAACGCGCCGCTCCGTCATCTACCTGGACAGTCGCGACTACTACATTTGGCAGGACTTGCTCGGCCAGACCGCCTATCGCTACAACTTTGCAGTCCACGCCTTTTGCCAGATGCCCAACCATTTTCATCTGCTACTCACAACCGCCGACGCCAACCTCGCGCAAGGCATGCGCCACCTGAACAGCAGTTACGCGCAGGCCTTCAATTTTCGGCACAAGCTGTGCGGTCCACTGCTTCAAGGACGCTATCATGCTGTATTGATCGAGCATCAGTCCCAGTTGCTTGAAGTGGCGCGCTACGTAGTTCTGAATCCTGTACGTGCGCAGCTGGTCAGTACGGAGTCCAAGTGGCACTGGAGCAGTCACCATTACATGATTGGGCGGCGGCCCTCACCGCGATGGTTGCAATCGGAATGGCTACTGGCACAGTTTGGTTCACGTACGCACGCCGCGCGTCGCGCTTATGCACGATTCGTCAGACAGGGGTACGGGCAATCCGACCCATTACGACTAGCGCGCGCGGATCTGGTGTTTGGTCGCACGCCCTATCAATTCGGCACAAATCCGCATGACCCCGGCCTCGCGGGCACGTCTATGCATGCCCGGCGAACGCTGGCGCATACGCTGCATGAGTATGGACGTTTGTATCCAGTGCGAAATGAGGCGATGGCGCGTGCCTATGCTTCCACCGCCTATTCAATGCAGGATATCGCCGCGCATTTCGGGGTGTCGTATAAGACGGTAAGCAGAGCCGTACGTCAATGGGAGCAGCGCATTGCCGAAAAATGTCCGAATGTCGGATCTGACCCCAAGGTTTGACCCCAAGGTTTGACCCCAAGGTTTAGACCCCAAGGTTTAGACCCCAAGGTTTAGTCGGCGGGCCAGACGAAGCCGATGTGCTTGCGCTCCAGGCCCGACATCACCACCTTCACAAATCGGTTCGGGATATAGAACTCGGCTTCGAACTCGGCGCCGTCTTCTTTATTGCGGCATTCCACCACCGCATGGAAGAACGCCCGGTCCGGCGTGGCCTCCTTGCAGTACAGGTATTTGCCCGCCGGCCCGTCGCTCCAGTAATCGCGAAGGGCCATCTCCAGTTCGGCCATGCCCTCTTCCGTGAGCAGGATGCCGAAAATCCGCGCGCTTGCCATATGTCCTCCAGGTCAGGTGAACATGCGCACCTTCGCCAGCAGCTTGGTGGTCGAACGGTCATGTTCGAAATCGATGGCGACAGCCTTGCCGCCATATGCCAGCACCGCCTTCCCTTCCGGGATGGCCGTCATATCATAGTCGCCGCCCTTGGCGTAAATCTCGGGACGCGCTTCCAGCACTGCCTCCAGCGCCGTATCCTCGTCGAACGGCACCACCAGCGACACCGACTCCAGCGCCGCCAGCAGCGCCATGCGGTCGTCGCAGCTATTCAGCGGACGATCGTCGCCCTTGCCCAGGCGCTTCACCGACGCATCCGTG
>NZ_JBFRDW010000062.1:0-15010 GCF_052113985.1 Pseudoduganella sp. RAF53_2
GCGCGCGCAGTACAGACCGTCCTTGTGACCACGCGCCGCCGCGTGGAAAGCTCGCAGAACGTGCCCACGCCGATGACGGTCCTCGGCGACGATTTACTGGAGGGCAGCCGCACCTACCGCGTGCAGGACTTGCAGCAGCTGCTGCCCAGCACCACCATCAACTACGTCCACGCCCGCCAGATGAGCTTTGCCGTGCGAGGGCTGGGGAATAATCCCGCCAGCGATGGCCTGGAGGGCAGCGTCGGCGTCTATCTCGACAACGTCTACCTGGCGCGTCCCGGCATGGCCGCTTTCGACGCCCTGGACATCCAGCAGCTGGAGCTGCTGCGCGGGCCGCAGGGCACGCTGTTCGGCAAGAACACCACGGCCGGCGTGTTGAATATCTCGACCCGCAAGCCGACGTTCAGCCCGGAACGCAGCATTGAGCTGTCGGGCGGCCAGTTCGGCTACAAGCAGGCTAAGGCCATCCTGAATGGCGCCGTCAGCGAGACTGTCGCCGCGCGCCTCTCGGTCTACAAAACCAATGACGACGGTTACATCACTAATCGCTATAACGGCCGCGAGGTGCAGGGTGGCGACCGCCAGGGCGTGCGTGCGCAGGCCCTGTATGAGGCCGGCCGCGATTTCAGCCTGCGCCTGATCGCCGACTATAACCAGGAAGACTCCAACAACGGCACGCTGATCTTCTACAGCGCGGGGCCGAGCGGCAAGGTGCTCACGCAGGCCAGGCTGGTGGGCGCTTCGCCGGTACTGGATCCCAACGAGCGCGCCGTCAATCTGGACACCGGTTCGCGCGTCAATGTGCACCAGGGCGGCGTATCGGCCGAGGCAAACTGGACGTTCGCAAACGACGCAAAGCTGACCTCCGTCACGGCCTGGCGGCGCTGGAACTTCATCCCGCGCAACGACGATGGCCTGAATGTGCCGGTCACACTGACGGCCGGCGCCTCCGCCAACCATAAGCAGTTCTCGCAGGAGCTGCGCTGGGCCACGCCATCCGGCAAAGCGGTGGAATCGGTGTTCGGGGCCTATTACTACTACCAGGACCTGTCCAATAATTCCTTTACCGTCAACGGGCCACTGGCCGACATCTACAACGGTACGCCGGCTGGTGCCTGGGCCAATGTCTCGAGCGAAGCACCGTCGACGCTGCGCGTGAACAGCTACGCCCTGTTTGCGCAGTCCACCTGGCATGCCGACAGCCGCTTCGACGTCACCGGCGGTCTGCGCGCCAGCTACGAAGACAAGGCCGCCCGCGTCACGCGCAATGCGCCGACGGGCGGCGCTGCCGTCACCGGCGCCGCACTGGCTTCACGCAGTGGGCGTTACGGGGTCTACGACTCCGGTCCGCTCGAGCTTAACCAGTTCAGCCCCACTGCCCTGCTCAGCGTGGGCTACAAGGCCGCGCAGGATGTGCTGCTGTATTCCAGCCTGTCGCATGGCGAGAAGTCCGGCGGCATCAATCTGTCGGTGCCAGGGGCCGGCGGCGCTGCCTCGCTGCTGGTGGGTACCGAGCGCTCCAATGCCTTTGAACTGGGCGTGAAGAGCACCGTGCTGGACAACCGTCTGCAATTGAACGGCAACCTGTTTGCCACCGTCGTGCACGGCTACCAGAGCAACGCCTATGATCCCGTCAGCCGTACCTCCTACCTCACCAACGCGGGCAATGTCCGTACCCGCGGCGTGGAGCTGGAGGCGATCGCCACGCCGGTACGCGGCCTGACGCTGCGCGCGAATGGCTCGTTCAACGACGTCAGCTATCTGAAGTACACCAACGCGCCGTGCCCGCCGGAGATCAATGCCACGTTCTGCGACCTGTCCGGCCGTCATGCACTGGTCAACGCGCCGCGCTGGATCGGTAACCTTGGCGCGCAATATCAGCACGCGGTCGCCGACGGCTTGCAGGCTTACTACAACGCCAACTATGCCTACCGCGGCGAGACTTATGGCACGCTGGATGCATCGGCCTATTCGAAGATTCCGGCTTACAGCGTGACCAATGCATCCATCGGCCTGCGCGGCACGCGCAGCGCAGCGTGGGACGTGTCGCTGTGGGTGAAGAACGCCTTCGACCGCCAGTACTACACCAGTCTGTGGAACGCCAATTTTGGCTCATATAACGCCGTCATCGGCACACCGCGTACCGTGGGCGTCACGGGCCGCTACGAATTCTGAACGGGGATAGCATGAATCCATTACGACGCGCCGTCCTTGGCGCACTTTCCACCTTTGCCCTGGCGCCGCGTGCGGCACTGTCCGCCGCCGATGCCCGGCCCAATATTCTGTTCATCCTGGCGGACGATCTGGGCTGGGGCGATCTGAGCGTGTACGGTCAGACCGATTTCCGCACCCCCAACCTGGACAAGCTTGCGGCGCAGGGCCTGCGGCTGACGCAGGCGTATTCCAATTCGGCGGTTTGCTCGGCCACGCGCTTCGGCCTGATCACGGGGCGCTATCAGTACCGCCTGCGCGGCGGGCTGGAAGAACCGATCGCCGGCGCTTCCGACACCATCGGCCTGCCGCCGGACCACCCCACCCTGCCATCGCTGCTGAAAAAAGTGGGCTATCGTACGGCGCTGATCGGCAAGTGGCATCTCGGGTATCTGCCCACCTTCGGTCCGCTCAAGAGCGGCTACGACAGCTTCTTCGGCAATTACGGCGGGGCGATCGACTACTTCACGCACAAGCCGGGCGTTGGACCCGATGTGAAGGAAGACCTGTTTGAAGGCGAGGTGCCGGTGCACCAGGTCGGCTACTACACCGACCTTCTTGGCGAACGCGCGGCGGAATTCGTGCGCAAGCAGGACAAGGCGCAGCCTTTCTTCCTGTCGCTGCATTACACCGCGCCGCACTGGCCGTGGGAAGGCCCGCAGGACGAAGCAGTGTCGAAGGAGATCAATAATATCTTCCACTACGACGGCGGCAATCTGCGCACCTACGCCAAAATGGTCACAGCCCTCGATGCCTCCATCGGCCGCGTGCTGCAGGCGCTGGAGCAGCGGGGCCTGACGGAGAACACCATCGTTATCTTCACCAGCGATAACGGTGGCGAACGCTTCTCCCGCACCTGGCCTTTCAGCGGTCAGAAAACGGAACTGCTGGAAGGCGGCATTCGCGTGCCGGGCATCGTGCGCTGGCCGCGCCGCATCAAGCCCGGGCAGGTCAGCGAGCAGGTGGCGATCAGCATGGACTGGCTGCCGACCCTTCTGTCCGCAGCCGGCACGGCGCCCGATCCCGCCTACGCGCCGGATGGACAAAATCTGCTGCCGATACTGACCGGCACGGGACAAAAGATTGAGCGCACGCTGTTCTGGCGCTACAAGGCCAATGCGCAGCGCGCCGTGCGTGCCGGTGACTGGAAGTACTTGAAACTGAACGGCCAGGAGTTCCTGTTCAATGTGGCGGACGATCAGCGCGAGCGTGCCAATCTCGCACGCCGCCATCCGGAAAAGCTGGCGGAACTCAAGCGCCAGTGGGAAAGCTGGAATGAAGGCATGCTGCCCATCACGCCCGATGTGCGCACCCACGGCGTGAACGGCAAGGTGCAAGCCGACAAGTACAGCCCGGAAGGCAACGACTAGCCTTTAAGGCTCGCTGTGGCGCGTGCGAAACGTCCGACGGAGGATCTTCCGTGACAGACGCTGATTTTCACGTGCGCGATGAGTGGAGAATAAAACAAAAAACCGCCGCTCCAGGGAGAACGGCGGTTTCTTTGATGTCCATTCATCGTACTGGACAGTGTTCTGGCGGAGACGGTGTCTCCATTCCTGTCGTCTCCGTTCCGCTCCAAAACACTCCGAACGTCGGCCTTCTCTATTAAAAATCGAATTGATTGTACACCGATCGTCTCGAGCCGAATCACAAAATATACTAAGAGCTCGCATCGATTTGTGGGCAGAATTGTGGGCAGAAGAAGCAGGCAGACCTTGACGGTCATGGGGATCAATTCCAAGAAGGAGCCCGGCTATTACGCCGATGGCGGGGGCCTCTACTTGCGCATTTCACAAGGCGGCACCAAAGGGTGGATCTTCCGCTTCATGCTTCGCGGGCGTGCCAGGGAAATGGGGCTCGGTAGCGTGCGGGATAAGACGCTTACACAAGCGCGTGACGACGCCGCGAAGTGCCGCCAACTGCTGTTGGACGGTATCGATCCTATCACCCACCGAGATCCGCGCGGGAAGCACTTCGCCAACAGGAGGCCGAAAAACCGCGCAAAGTATGGACATTTCAGGAGTGTGCCGCAGAATATCACTCGACCCACAGCAACGGGTGGCGCAACGCCAAGCATGCGCAACAATGGTTCAGTTCGCTGGCCAACCACGCCTTCCCTATATTGGGCGACAAGGACGTGAACCACATCGGAAAGCCTGACATCCTGGCCGTTCTGGAACCGATCTGGCTGTCCCATCATGAAACGGCTTCCCGGATCCGCCAGCGCATCAAGGTCATCCTTGACTGGTCCGCTGCGCGCGATTTCCGAACAAACCAATTTCCGCACCTGTGGGACCAGCTGGAGCGCGCGCTACCGCGAACGAGGGACGTCCGCAAGCCCGTGCATTATCTCGCGTGCCCGTACGAACAGGTTGGCAAGGCCTTCGTCGCAATCCGCGAATGCGGCGCCTCCTCGTGCATCAAGCTGGCCATGGAGTTCACGATTCTGACCGCTGCGCGTACCGGAATGGTACGCATGGCCGTCTGGGAGGAATTTGATCTGAGCAGGCGCCGCTGGACAATCCCCGCAGAGCGCATGAAGGCTGGCGTCRAGCACAGGGTTCCGCTCTCCGCGCAGGCCCTCGCGATCCTCAAAACTCAGGCCAGAGGCGTTACAAAGCCTCATGGTTTGGTTTTTCAAACTCCGTCAGGAAAAGCACATAGCGACATGACGTTTACGATGCAACTGCGCCGGCTTGGCTTGGAGTATACGATGCACGGGTTTCGTTCCACATTCCGTGACTGGGCTGCCGAACAAACCGCCTTTCCGTCCGAGGTCTGTGAGGCGGCGTTGGCGCATACGACCAAGAACGCCACCGAGGCGGCCTACTTTCGCAGCGACCTGTTCGAGAAGCGGCGTGACTTGATGGATAATTGGGCAGGCTACTGTGAGCGCGAGTGCAGCGCTGCGGCGCGCCAGGTCGGGGCCCAAAGCGGAGGATGATCGGCGCGGTGATGATTAAGCACCGCTCCAGGGAGCGGCCGACGACTCATCTAGCGGACACCCTGGCTTTGATCCACGCTTCAATTTCACCGCGCCCCCATCCCGACGCGCGCCGAAAGTTTTACCTGTTTCGGGACTTCCCTTTGCGTATCGCCTTATAAATCGCGGCGCGAGACTTGCCGCATACAGCTGTAACCTCGGGCAGCCGCATGATGCTAAGTTCTGGGGCGAGAGATTGATCGTGCATAGCGACCTCTGTGCGAATGGGTATGCCCGCTGGCGACACCAAAGCATATCGCTTCTGCCGCCGTAAGCGGCGCTGACGATGCCGGCGATGCCGCGCCCACTGTGCTCGCCGTCAGGAAAACGGATCGCGAGCGCCGCGCCTCGGAAGTCAACGTCCTCACGCTCTACTTTACGACCGGCCAGAGAACCTTTGCGGAGCACACGTGGATGCTCTGTTGCGCTATTGGACTGCAGACCCCGAACTTGCCGCGTCTCTCGGCGATACGGCCAACCTACTGCAGCCCAGGGCCCATCCGTACAGCGCCGCCTGTATCCAGCAGAAGTTGTGCTTCCTGCGCGTCTTCGCTCCCTGGATCGGCAAACCCGGTCTGGTTCGCGATGCCGAGCGCTGCACCACACAGCCGGAGCTTGTGCGCGGAAGCTACGGGCGCAGTACGACAAGTGATGGAGCGGTAACGGCATTGATGTCGAGGCGTCAATCCATGCGGTGGCGGAGATTGATCCGCACGTCGCGGCCCAACTGTGCATGGCCATGGTGACCTGATCGGTAAATTTGTTGCCACCAGCATAGTTAGGCTTCGACTAAGCCGCCCCCATATTTCCGAAGTGCCCGACTACGCACTGCCGGCCAGTTGTGCGGCGATCGATCGCTACGTAAGCTTCTTGCGCATAATGCGGGGCACCAAGGGGGGACGCCTGCGCTTCGCTGCGATCCGCACCGACGCGCAGCACGAAGCCCTTGTCAGTGCCAGGGCTATCGCACGATGTCCGCACTCGAACTGGGCCCGACCTGGCCTGTCACTGAAGCAGTCGCTGGACCTGTTTTCCAACGTGGTACGCGCGACAGGGCTGACCAAGAAGACACTCGGTGTGACGCCGCATGGCCTGCGTCACGAGTTCGCAGGAGACTTATACATCGATATCACCAACTTGCAGCCGCCGGTCCGGGGCAGCACCCCGTGCTCCGACCCCGACACCATGCGCGCCGCTTGTCAGGAAGTCGCCCGGCAGCTTGGGCACAACCGCCCCAAGATAAGCAATGCCTATTTAGGTCAGCCAACTATTATGCGCAGTAAACGCAGCAAGACGACTTCCGTCCCTACGTGAGAACGGAAATTGGCGGTAGTGAACTCAACATAAAAGTTTCATGATTATCTTCCCTGGCGGCCATTGGGGCCGCCATTTTCGAGGAGGTGATCATGGATCAGCTCAATTCCGAGGTCGAAGTGCCAGCTAGCCAGGAGCGGGAGCTGGAGCTGGAGCTGGAGCAGCTTTGCACAGGGGCGCTGCACGAATTACTGATGCGGGGCTATTGCAGAAGAACGGTAAACCGGTACGCCCTGGTGTGGCGGCATCTGGCCGAATTCGCGCGCAAGCAAAACCTGGGTAACCGATACTCGCGTAACCTGGCGATACACTTTGAAGAGGTCTACGGTCATTGCGACGTGAAGCGCCTCCAGGCCGACGAGCGATGGCGCCGGCACCTCGTGTTCGGCCTCAGAATCCTCGATGACTATGCGCACACGGGAAGCATCATGCGCTTCGTTGTCGAGAGGAGCGGCCTGCGCATTCCACCAGCAATGCGAAAGCCGATGCGTGACTATGAACAGTACGCGAAGGAGCAACGTCACCTTCGTATGTCGAGCCTGCAAGAGCGAATGCATGCGATTGCCGTGTTCCTCGACTTCCTACGGTCACGGGACGTACCAGCCCTCGATCAGATGCAGGCAGAAGACATCAGTGCCTTCATCAAATCCAGATCGCACTGGAAGGCCCGGACTGTTTCCCAAGTCATGTGCAGTCTCAAGCTGTTTCTACAATTCCTGTTCATGCGCGACGTCCTGCCACGAGACTTCAGCTTCGCGGTGCCCACGATCAGGAAAACACGTCATGACACGATTCCATCGGTGTGGGATCAGGAACTTGTTACAAGGCTCCTTAATGCTGTGGATCGCAGCCTGCCCAAAGGCAAGCGAGACTATGCGATCCTTTTGCTTGCGGCGCGCCTTGGCATGCGGTCGGGCGACATCCGAACGCTGCGACTCGACGATCTCCACTGGGTGGATGCGACGATCGAGATCACACAAGCCAAGACCGGTGCGCCACTGGTTTTGCCGATGAGCGAAGAAATTGGCTCGGCGCTCATTGACTATCTAAAGTCGGCCCGTCCATCCAGTTCGCACCGGGAGGTGTTTCTTCACTTAAGGCCGCCTTTCGACCCCTTCTCCGAGAAGAATCATCTTTACCACATTGTCAAATGGTGGCGGGAACTGGCCGGCATTCAATTCCGAAGCAAACAGCGCAAGGGGTTGCATTCGTTGCGCCACACGCTGGCAACCAGGCTACTGCACGAAGAGACGCCATTGCACGTTATTTCGGCTGTCCTGGGCCATGCATCATCGGCGACGACGTTCATTTACGCCAAGGCTGATGTGGAATTGCTGCGTAGTGCTGCGCTCAACACGGAGGAGGTGCATCATGTCCAATAAGGTTGCCCAGTTTGCTGGCAGGAGCCCGCTCGCGCCATTGATGGAACAATTCATTCAAGAGAAGCGGGCGTGCGGTTACAAGTATCATCACGGCGCTATATTCCTCAGCCGGTTCGATGCCTTCCTATGTAGCCAAGGGTTGGATCGATGCGAGTTGCCGCGAGCACACTACCAGCAATGGTTTGCCAAGCAGCGTCACGAGAGCGCTGCAAACCAGCAAATGAGAATTTCAATGGTTCGCCAGTTCGCCTTGTACATGTGTCGGCATGGACACAGCGCCGATGTACCGGACAGGATGTGTGGTGTGAAAAGTGGGCAGGCATCCTCCTTTGCGCCGCGCATTTTCTCGCATGCCGAAATCGAGCGGTTGCTTGCCACGGTTGATCAGCTCAAGCCGGATGCGAAAGCATCGCCATGGCGCCATCTTGTCATGCCCGAGGTTTTTCGGCTTCTTTATGGCTGCGGCCTTCGCGTCAACGAGGTACTGCAATTGCGCGTCGCGGATGTTGACCTCGTTCGTGGCGTCTTGACGGTACGCGCAGCCAAGTTCGGCAAGGATCGCCTGGTTCCCCCGGCGCTGCCGCTCGTCCAGCGCCTTGGGCAATACGCCGCCGTGATCGGCCCGCGACAAGACGATGCGTACTTCTTCCCGTCGGCGCAAGGCGAGAGTTGGAGTATCCAAGGTGTCTATGGGCTGTTTCGCAAATTGCTGTATCGCAGCGCAATCTCGCATGGCGGTCGTGGACGAGGACCGCGTATCCATGACCTGCGGCACACGTTTGCCGTGCACACCCTGTTGCGCTGGTACCGTGAAGGCGCGGACCTGCAAGCCAAGCTGCCGGTACTGGCGACCTACCTGGGCCACTTGTCGGTTGAAGGCACCCAGCAGTATTTGCATTTGACGGCCGAGTTGTTCCCGGAAGTCATGGTGCGTGTTAACGAAACATTTGGCGATGTGATCCCGGACAGGAGGGGGTCATGAAGCCGACCGACTTCTCCATCCACTTGACGAACTTCCTGACGCGCTACTTGGCGGCGCAACGCAACCTGAGCCCCAACACGATCAAGGCTTACCGCGACGTGTTCATCTTGCTGCTGCGGTTCGCGCGCGATGTGCGAGGCATTGCCACGGAACGGCTGCTGCTTGCGCATATCGATGTTGCATTCATCGAAGCCTTTCTGGAACATCTCGGAACAGTGCGGCATTGTTCGTTGCGAACGCAGAATCAACGCTTGGCCACATTGCACGCATTCTTCCGGTATGTACAGTCTGAGGTGCCGGAGCATCTGCTACAGTGCCAAAAGATTCTGGCTATTCCCTTGCGGCGCCATGAGCAGCATGAAGTTGGTTATCTGTCCAGGGATCAGCTTGTGCAGGTACTAGCCCATCCTGATCTGACGACGCGTGCCGGGCGAAGGGACGCGGTGTTATTGAGCGTGCTCTACGACACTGGATCCCGAGTGCAGGAACTAATCGACCTCAATGCCGAGGATGTTCGCTTGACCTCTCCCGCCCAGGTCCGGTTATTTGGCAAAGGGCGCAAAGCGCGCGTTGTGCCCCTGATGGAAGCGACGGCACGGCTTCTGCGGGATCATATCCGTGAGTGCGGATTGGATCGTCCCGAGCGTAGCCATCAACCGCTCTTCCAGAATAGGCTAGGCGGGCGGCTATCGCGTTCGGGCGTACGCTACCTTTTGCAGAGCCACGTTGATGCGGTGCGCCCGGGCCTTCCCGGCTTCACGCAACCGGTCAGCCCGCACAGCTTGCGTCACACGAAGGGCATGAGCCTGTTGCAGAGCGGTGTCTCGCTGGAAATCATCCGTGATTTTCTCGGGCATGTCGACGTGAAGACGACGCAAATTTACGCGAAAGCGAACCTGGAGATGAAGCGTCGGGCACTGGAGAAGGTTGCCGACGCTCCGCTTCCTACCATGCCGTCATGGCAACAGGACAAGACCTTGCTCGACTGGCTACACTCGCTGTAAGTGTCCACGTCTTGGGTGACATAGCGCTTGGCCAGAGAAATTATGTTGAGTCAGAATCATTGGCATCAAAAGCTGGCGGGCGCTGTGCAGCTCTACTGCGCATAATAACTGGCGAACCTAAATAGGCAATATGTGCCGCTACACATATTGCCTATCTGGGCTTGCCATGTTCTCCCGCCGCAGGCAACGATGCCGCAGGCAGACGCACTCGCACTTGCGGAAGGTGATGGCTTACGCATCCCAAGATCAACCAAGCGCGCCACATCGATGCTGTTCAACAGGCTCTGGCTGCGCGGCTTGCCGGATCACCAGCGCGGCGTACGCCAAGCCCGTCGTGCACTGCGCACGATTCAGACAAAGCAAGGTACGCCGGTCGAGGCGCGTTTTTTTGCCCTATCGGCGCAAGATCGAGCCGCTCGTATTCGAGGAGATCGCGCTCAGTGCCATCGAACATGCAGGAAGATTCATGGGACGGAATCTGCGGTATTGCTGCGGTGGCAGCCCCGACGCTTGGATGGTGAGCACGGGATGGAGCGCAATTCAGACCAAGCGCTGCAATACGCATAAAGCAGCCAGCAGGTGGTCGCCTTCAGCGCTTTGCGGCAAAGGACTGCCGCCCCGAAGCAGGTAAGAACGCAGCAATTACCTGCAATGGTTCCGCGCATGGGCGCCGCATGCCATAGTTGATGACGCGTGCGACGACTCGAGGTGGAACGCTATGTGTCCGGAGATACTCCCCAGCGATCCGAAAGCCCTTACTAAAGTTCAGCTCAAAGCCCGTGTCGACGATTAGGGCAAGGCTGGCGTCAATTCGGCGTTCGTTTTTCATGATGGCCTAATTGGAGGGGCATCTCTCCAGCATAGTCACATTCCATAAGATAGCCAGACAAACTGTACTGCACCATACCGCATTTGGCGCGTTCCTGCCACGGCCAGCGCCCCAGAACAATTGCGATAGATCCGCACCGAAAAGTCATCTGCGCAATCAACATTTAATCGTGTGCCGGTGCACTCGCAATTGCCGTACGATTCAAGGTCCCACCAAGAAACAGCCATTCCCACTCTCTAGCCTGTTGTGTAGAAGTCGCAATGACTCAAGGCTAACATCATGACTCAAGTTGGATCCCGCGTGCTCCTGGTCGATGACAACCACGACGCTGTCGATATGTTTTCAGAACTGCTCGGACTATACAATGTCGAGAGCCGAGTGGCTTACGACGGCTACTCCGCCATCACGCTCCTCGCAGAATGGCCCGCAAATATTGTCTTCCTCGATATTGTAATGCCCGGCCTGGATGGCTATGAAACTGCTATCGCGATGCGTTCTCTGCCTGGATTTGCCGATCTTCCCATCGTGGCCTGGTCTGGATGGGATCGACAACATAATGATGAAGCTTTCTCTCGCGCCGGTATGGTCTGTCGGCTGACCAAGCCGGTTGACCTGCAAGACGTATTGGATTTGATTCACCTGTACGAAGCCAGGCGATAGATGGCATTCACGGTAGGCTAACAATCACACCGTGCCAGAACAGTCTGTGGCAGCGCGTCTGCGTCGTGGCGTCGCATTGTGACACCAGCGTCCTCCGAAAGCGCCAGCGAGCAGATTGCGCCCAAGCCGCCAACGTGCGCGTGCGGTCTAAAATCCTATCCGTAGCTCGCCAAGCGCCATGCAAAGCGTCGCAAAGGATGCTGTCCAGAGCGCCCAGCGTCGACGCACCACCCTTTCAGGCCGGTCAGTAACTGCTCTTGCGTCGCCGACGTTCGCTGCCACAACTTCTCCAGCGCCTGCCGCGCCACATGCATCTCGTGAAGCGCCGCACTATAGGCCATCACTTGTTCCAGATCGACTCGCTCCTCGCCAGTGAGATGACAAGGAGCGCGCAGCAACAGGCGCTTAGTCCGCGCTAGCGCTGAACGTGGAACCTGTTGCGCCAACGTCGCACGTTCCGAGTGAAAGACCGCCAACGTCAATATCGTCATTTCACGCATCAAAATGGCCCGGTTCCCTAGCACCTGCCTCAACGTAGCCAATGTTGGCGCGAACTGTCCAACCCGGCGCTTCAATGGTTCGCGCGCGTGCCGAACCGACGCGAGGCGCAGCCGCCGCAATAGGCTGATATATGCCCATCCGATATCCAGTTCAAACCAGCGAACGGAGAATTTTGCCGATGTCGGAAAGGTGTGGTGATTGTTATGCAGCTCCTCTCCGCCGATTAATAGGCCAAACGGCACAATATTTGTGGCCGCCTCCTTGCAGTCGTAATTGCGATAACCGGCATAATGTCCAACCCCATTGATCACGCCGGCGGCCAGGAAAGGAATCCACATCATCTGGCAAGCCCACAAAGTCAAGCCCCATGCGCCGAATAGGACCAATTCAATCACCAGCAGCAAACCGACGCCTTGCCAGGAATATCGGCGATAAAAGTGCCGCTCCATCCAATCATCCGGCCCGCCACCGCCAAAGCGCTCGACCAGCGCAGGGTTCTTGATGGCATTTCTGTACAGCTCCGTTCCGCGCCACAAAACCTCGTTCAGGCCGACCACCCGAGGACTATGCGGATCATGGGCGGTTTCGCAATGTGCGTGATGGGATCGATGGACAGCCACCCACTCCCGCGTCACCATACCTGTGGTCAACCACAGCCAGAAGCGAAAGCAATGCGCAGCCAACGGCCGCAAGGTGAGCGATCGATGAGTCTGGCATCGATGCAAATAGACCGTCACCGAGACAATGGTCGCATGCGTTGTCACCAGTCCGACCAGTAGCATCTGCCACCAGGTAAACGCCAAGAGCCCTTCCGTCACCAATTGCAATTGCATCGCCATATGGGTCGTCCTTCAATTTCAAGAGCCTACAAATTCGGATGTGCAACAGCAAATGCGACTGCATCGCACAGCTTCTCGTATCGATAGCCGCCATAGCGAAAGCGGCAAGCGACATATACGACGCCATGCAGCTTCATCAACTCCTGTTCCAGGCCAGATGGACAATAAGGTACTTCCCAGTGCGCCTGGAATGCATCATCAGGTAGAAAGCCGTCTTTGAAGTGCTCCGAGACGGCATAACGCAACGCATCGTCAAAATGGTCATAGCGGTGCTGCCGGAACGCATACCGTTTTCCATCGAAGGATATTTCAAAGCGCGCCCCAAGACTTTCGTCCATCTGCTGGGGCCCGCCAATTTCATGCGTGCTCACCATGTGCTACTCCGCTCAGGGTCTTTTTGAATGCATTCAAAAACGCAGAATCTGTCTGCGCGCATGTGCCACCGCATCCATATCAGCGTCTTCCCGGGTACCGAAGGCATCCTCGGGGAACACGATATGCTGTTTGATCTTGTCCGGCCAATGCAAGCTAGTGGAATCGGTTGGCGGTGGCATGTATTTGAGTATTGCAGTTGACGCAAATCTCACTGTGCCATCCTGGCACCTGAATTCTGCGCATCTTAGCATGATCTTCCAACCACGGAACCATGACGGTGTTCGTCGATGCATTGCATACTCCTCCGCTCGCCGTCAGGAATATTTTCGGGAAGGAGGTAGTGACGAGCAAGTCCTACATTCCGGAGTAATACGACATCAGCCGACCGGTTGCAGTTGCGGCGCGAATGAAGGCGACACTTGATGCAGCGGCCATTTCTGTACTCTTCGGTGCAAAGGAAGATTGGTGCAAAACGCCCTATTGGCTAAGTACCTGTGTCCCACTATACGCGCACAGATCGCAATAACCTAACGAATTCTCAGAAAGGCCTTAAGATACGCGTCGTCGCCCCGAGCATCAGGTACAAAACCTCACATTGCGCCAGCTTGGCCAGAGAGCGCTGCCACAACCCGGATGCGCAATGTCGGCATAACTTGTGCTCACCCCGCCGAACGCTTCATCGCTTGTGCCTCGCTGGCTGCAATGTGTTCTTCGCGGGCAGCAATCGAATCTACGTTACCGTCCACCAGGCCCGCAGCGCGCTCAGCGTCGCATTGCACCCCAGCAGCGTCGGCGTGCTCGACCAGGCTTTCATCAACCGGAGGATTCAGCATGTCCTCCAGCATGGCACGTAATTCGGCATCGTCCGGCACCTGTCCGCGCCGTAACCTTTGACGGATATAGTGCTGAATTTCCGACTCCTGTTCGGCACTGAGAGGCAAGCCACGGAAGGAATGCTCCGGTCCAAGGTCATTCATGTCGGATCTCCTAGTAGATGACTCTCCTCAGTGTACGCCTAAATCTCTCTACAGGTTCGTTTGCTGGCTTTGCTGGCGTCCGATGCCTGCGGCCATTATTAGCAAATGGCATGGCCCCATGCCGGTCCTGTTAGCGCGGCATGCAAGGCACTGTTCGTCCATCCGAGCCCAAGGGGATCTGGCGACACCTGCAGCGGTACTGCGAGGCGCCAGGTTATGCCCGCGGTCTCATCCATGGGACCAACAATGGAAACGCACAGCCGACCATGCCGTCGATTCGGTACCCTTTGYGATGGGGAGACCGGCATCGGAAGAGCCCTGCTCGCCAGATTACGCATGGCGAAAGTTGTACCTTTCGCGGCACCGCCATCCGGCCAATCGAGCCGGATAGACGAAGCACCTATGGATCTGACAATACACTCATCCGCATTGGCATCAGAGCGACAAGCTCGCACACCCGAGCGCGCTGCCGAACACGAGCATGCCCATCGACCTTTCACCGCCGCGCGAACCTACGTACTCGCTATCGCGAGGACACTTGAATTCTTCCGCTCGTCGCGGCCGCACCCCTGTCACGTAGAGTGTCGGCTCGTCGAAGCCGCCTGAAGGGCTTTCGACCAGAAGCTCAAGGTCATCAGGATAGGTGGCGAGAAGGCGAAGAAGGTCTAGTTTTGTCATTACAGAAGATTCACGCTTGAATGTTTAGGCCAGCGAAGGCCTGTAGACTCCAGATCACCGCTCATTGCCTGCTCCCTGGGTCCTCCGAGAAAGTTTGACTTTAACTCACCTAAATTCAATTGTCAGGTCATCGGCACTCGTCCAGCTACGGACCTTTTCCAGTCAAGTGTGATCTGCATTGGAAAAATTAGACGCTTCAGAGCGCGAGTTTTTGGTCAATAATTCCTTAGCGGGAGGGTTTGACTATGAAGCGCAAACATTTTCCAGCGGAACAA
>NZ_JBFRDW010000063.1:0-14585 GCF_052113985.1 Pseudoduganella sp. RAF53_2
CTGGTGCCTTTTGCGGCCGTGATGTCGCTGCCTGCTGAACGCGGGCGCGCAGTCGGAACGGTCGTCAGCGGCATCATGGTCGGCGCCCTGCTCGGCCGCACCATCAGCGGCATGATCGGAACCGCCTATGGCTGGCGCGCAGTGTACGGCGCGGAAGCTGCATTCATGATTCCCGTCTGGATTGGAGCGGCCACCTTGCTGCCTCCCGGTGTGCCGACCACTAATCTGACTTACGGCCGATTGCTGGCGTCACTGTGGCCACTGGCGCGCAACCATCGTCCGATTCGGGAATCGATGATGATCCAGGCGCTGCTGTGGGCTTGCTTTAATGCCTTCTGGGTGAACCTGGCTTCGCTGCTGGCCAATGGCCCATGGCATTTGAACAGCGCCTGGGCCGGCAGCTTCGGCATCATCGGCGCGGCGGGTGCGCTGGCCGCTTCCGTCGGCGGACGCGCCACGGACAAACTCGGGCCGCGCAACATCATTGGCGTCAGCATCGGCGTTGTGACGCTTGCTTACATGCTGCTTGCGGGCGCTGAATCCTCGCTGGCCCTGCTGATAATCGGTGTCATCGTGCTCGATATCGGCGTGCAGTCCGGGCTTGTATCGAACCAGACCCGCGCTTTCGCAGTTGACCCGACAGCACAAGGCCGCATCAACAGCCTTTACATGACTGCGACCTTCTTTGGAGGCGCCGTTGGCGTAACGATCAGCGGATGGCTGATGACACGCTACGGCTGGATGGGCGTGGTCGTCTTTGGCGTCGCGCTGGGCCTGCTCGCATCCACCCTTCACTGGCTCGGCGCGCGGCGCCGCAGCTGAATCATTTATTTCATTAGGAGTTGACCATGAAAACCACCAGAACCCTTGCGGCCATTGCCTTTGCAGCCGCTGCCTTTGTCTCGAACGCCAATGCCGGCATCTTTGACGTAACACCAAAAGTCTATGGCGCGCCGGCCGCAGCGGCGGCAGCCGAACGCGTCGTCGACATCAACGCCAACACCAGGGACGTCAAGGTGGTGAATGGCGAGACGATCACCTTCAACATCGAGGGTAAACAGTTCACCTGGAAATTCGATTTGTTCACACCGGAGGGCGGCGTGCTCAATCTGTCCTTCATTCTGCCGAAGGACCTGCACGCGGATGGCGTGAAAGTCCACGTCGCCGAAAACCCGGAGTTCCGCGAAATGTACCGCAATTGAGGCGATGCGCCATGCGTATCGGCATCCTGATCTTCGCCGGCGTACATGCGCTGGAAGTCGGCGGCGCGCTGGACGTGTTCTACAAGGCGGCGCAGCTGGCGCACCAGCCGGCTGCCTACCAATTTGAGCTGATCGGACTGCAGCAAGGTCCGGTCCGCGCCTCGAACGGCATGCTCTTCCAGCCCACATGTACCATCGATGCTGCACCGCACGACATCGACACCTTGCTGCTACCCGGCGGAATGCAGTTGCACGAGAAGGCAGCCAGGCAGCGCCTGATCCACTGGCTGGTACAGCGGGCTGCTGTGGTACGGCGCCTGCGCTCCATCAGCTCCGGCACACTGCTGCGCGCGTTGTCGATGGTCGAAGAAGACCTGGGGGCGCAAATCGCATCGCAGACTGCCCGCGAACTGATGATCATCCCGGAACGCCCGATACGCGTATAGCCGGAAATCTTCATCTCAACCCCGATTTTTAGCGGTCTGTCGCATGGTTTTGCTGTGGCCAGGGGAGTTTCATATACTGGAGGGCGGTCCACCCGAACCCATCCCCGGGCTGCCACAAGCAGCTTGCCACTTACAAAAAAGGAATCCGATGTCGAAACCAAACTGGAAAGTCCGTGCCGTGCTGGGCGCGATCACGCTGGCGTTCTCCTCCCTGTCCGGCTTCGCTGGCGCCGCCGAACCAGGCTGGGTCGCCAAGAGCAACGACAACGCCAAGCTGCTGCTGAACCTCATGGCCAAATATTCGCCGGAGAGCGCCAGCTCGCTGGGCGTGGATGGCTATGATGAACTGATCACCGACATGTCGCACGACCAGTACGATGCCACCGTCAAGGATACGCGCGCAGTCGTCGCCGAACTGCTGAAGCGCCTGAAAGCGGAAACGGACCCGAAGATCAAGCAGGACCTGCAAATCCTGATCAACACCGGAAATGACCAGCTCAAGACGAACGAGCTGCAGCGCAAGCTGATGCTGCCTTACCAGGACATGAACCAGATGCTGTTCGAGGTGGTGCGCCAGACCCTCGATCCGCGCATCCCAAAAGAACGCCAGAAAACCCTGCTGGTGCGCCTGCAAAAATACGCGGGCATGACCAAGGGCTATCGTCCGATCACCGAACTGGCGCAGGAGCGTTTGCAGGAACGCCTGAAAGCCAATCCGAAGCTGCTGGGTCCCTACAAGGGCGAAGTGGAACAATCGCTGAACGATGGGCCGCAACTGATCGCCGGCATGAAGGATCTGCTGACCAAGAGCGATCTGCAAGGCTGGGAGCCGGCCTTCAGCGCGCTGGAAAAGCAGCTGAACGCGTATAACGACAATGTGCGCAAGAAGATTCTGCCGCTGGCGCGCGCCGATCACCGCCTGCCACCGGAAATCTATGCCGACAACCTGCACCAGTTCGGCGTCGACATCACGCCGCAGGAACTGATTGCCAAGGCACTGACTTCGTTCTCCGAGATCCGCAACCAGATGAATATTACGGCCGGCCTGATCGCCAAAGAGCGCAAGCTGCCTAATGCGGACTACCGCGCCGTCATCAAGGAATTGAAAAAGCAGCAGATCCCGCTCGACAACGTGATGCCACTGTACCAGGAGCGCCTGGGCCAGATCGAAGCCGCAGTGCGTGAACAAAAGATCGTGAGCCTGCCTGACCGCAAGGCCGTGATCCGTCTCGCCACGCCGGCCGAAAACGCCGCCCTGCCCGCGCCACATATGAACCCGCCACGCCTGATCGGCAACACCGGCGAATATGGCGAATTCGTTCTGACCACCGGCATGCCGCCGGATGCCAGCGGCAAAGCCAAGGTCTTCGACGACTTCACCCACCAGGCGGCTACCTGGACCCTGACCGCGCATGAAGCGCGTCCGGGCCACGAACTGCAGTTTGCGAAGATGATGGAAACCGGCGTATCCACCGCCCGTGCGGTGTTTGCCTTCAACAGCGTGAACGTGGAAGGCTGGGCGCTGTATGCGGAAGCGGAAATGCAGCCATATGAGCCGCTGGACGGCCAGTTGTTTGCGCTGCAAGCCCGCATGCAGCGCGCGGCACGCGCCTTCCTCGATCCGATGGTAAATCTGGGCGAAATCACGCCGGAAGACGTGCACTCCTTCCTGATGGACCAGGTGTGCCTGTCCGACGGCATGGCAACGCAGGAAATGCAGCGCTACACCTTCCGCTCGCCGGGCCAGGCAACCTCTTACTTCTACGGCTACCAGCGCCTGATGGAAACCCGCCAGGCTGCTGAAGTAGCCCTGCGTGCGAAGTTCGATCGCAAGGCCTTCAACGACTTCGTGCTGGCCCAGGGCATGCTGCCTCCTGCTCTGCTGCGTAAAGCCGTGATGGAGGACTTCGTTCCGGCACAAGGCAAAACGGTAGCGCAAGCCTCGCGCTGATCGTAGACGCCGCTGGGCCGGATTTGGTGTATTCTGCCGAAATGAACCAAGACACCGACATCCAGCTCAGCGGCCCTTTCAAGGCCAGCGACGGCAGCGGCCGCTCCATCGACATCAAAGCCATCCGCATTTTCGACGAAGGCTATGGCGTAATCGACCTCTATGTTGACCTGGCTGCACCGGCCAGCGACGGCCTGCACAAGGACAAAAAGCTTATCGCCGAGATCAGCGCGCACCTGCGCACGCTGGGCTACAAGGGTCCCGACCTGACGCCGGGCGACCCGGTGATTCAGGAAAAGAAGCTGATCGTACTCGATACGCCGGATGAATTCCTGGCTTTCGCCGTACGCAAGGGCTTCAAAGACCTGAGCTCAGAATTCGACGAGTAGATCCGTCGGCAGTATGTCCCATAGAAGATCCATGGAATGGCTGCCTGTGCTGGATTCAGGAGGCGGCCCACGCTACCTGCAAATTGCCGATGCCCTCGAACGCGCAATGTTCGAGGGCCTGCTTAAACCCGGCGACAGGTTGCCGCCGCAGCGCGAACTGGCGGCCCAGCTGGATGTCGACCTGACAACCATCACGCGCGCTTATGACGAAGCCAGGCGGCGCAATCTGCTGGAAGGCCGCGGTGCGCGCGGCACCTATGTCGCCGTGCCCAAGGTCGAACTGGCGCAAGTGCTTGACCTGAGCATGAACGTCCCTCCGCCACCTGCCGGCGTGAATTTTGATGATCTGATGAAGCAAGGCGTGTCGCAGGTGCTGCTGCGCGCGGAGAACGCGCTGCTGATGACTTATCACCTGGGCGGGGGCAGCGAATCCGACCGCGCCGCCGGTGCCAAATGGCTGGAACCGATGTTCGGCAAGCTCGATCCTGAACACATCGTGGTCTGCCCTGGCGCGCAGGCGGCGCTGGCTGCGCTGATCCTGGCGCATTCGGCGCCGGGCGATGTGATTCTGTCCGAGCCAACAATTTATCCCGGCTTGCGCGCAGCAGCCATGCAGCTGGGCCGCCAGCTGGTGACCGTCGAAACGGACGAATCCGGCATGCTGCCCGATGCTCTGACGAAAGCTTGCAAGCGTCACGGTGCGCGCCTGGTCTATCTCAATCCCACCCTGCAGAATCCGACCACGGTCACCATGCCGGCAAAGCGGCGCAAGGAAATCGCGGCGGCTGTCGTGCGCTGCGGGGTGCGCATTATTGAGGATGATCCATACTGGCTGTTTGCCGACTCCGCGCCATCACCAATAACGCGCCATGCGCCGGACCATGCCTGCTACATCTCCACCTTGTCGAAGTGCCTGACGCCGGGCTTGCGCGTCGCCTTTGTCGTCCTGCGCGACGCAGTGGAGCGCCAGCGCTTCATCTCCGCCCTGCGCGCCTTCGTGCTGATGGCGCCGCCGCTGACAACGGCGCTGGCCACCCAATGGATTTTCGACGGTTCCGCGCAGCGGCTATTCCAGGGCGTGAAGGAAGAAGCACAAATTCGCCAGCAACTTGCTCATGAGCTGCTGGCAGGCCGCCCCGGCGCGGCGCCCGATGGACTGCACATCTGGTTGAAGCTACCCAGCTACTGGACTTCTTCTGATCTGGCACGCGCTGCCGCCATGGAAGGCCTGGCAGTCACACCGGCCGAAGCCTTCAGCGCCGAAGTGGAAGGGCAGCACGCGATCCGCATCTCACTCGGCAGCATTCAGGACCGCAAGCACCTGGGTGCGGGCTTGCACCGCCTGTCCCAGCTGCTCACACGCGTGCCCCACTCTTTCAATGACTCGGTGATCTGAGTTTCAATCGATGTATTTCAGCCCGGCCTGCTCCAGCGGGCCGCGCATGCTGTACATGTCCAGACCCAGCACGCCGGATGCCAGCTTGGCACGCTTTTCGGCTTCCAGGTCTTCGCGCTTCTGGGCCACGGCAGCGACGCGGGCCGCATCGGCTGCCGGCACAATGACCACGCCATCGTCATCGGCAATGACAGCATCGCCCGGATTCACCAGCGCACCGGCGCACAGCACGGGAATGTTCACGGAACCCAGCGTCGCCTTGATGCAGCCTTTGGCGCTGATTGCTTTGCTCCAGACCGGAAAGCCCATCTCCTTCAGCACCCGCACATCGCGCACGCCGGCATCGATGATCAGCGCCTTGGCGCCGCGTGCCATGAAGCTGGTCGCCAGCAGGTCGCCGAAGTAGCCATCGGTGCAATCGGCCGTGATTGCCGCGACCACGATATCGCCAGGCTGGATCTGCTCCGCCGCCACGTGCAGCATCCAGTTATCGCCCGGATGCAGCAGCACGGTGACGGCGGCGCCGGACGCCTGCGCGCCCGCATAGATCGGGCGCATGTACGGCTTCAGCAGGCCCATACGGCCCATGGCTTCGTGCACCGTCGCGCTGCCGAATCGGCCCAGGTGATCGACATGCTCGCGCTCTGCGCGCACAATATTGCGCTTGACGACGCCCAGTTGATTGATCAGCGGTGTGGTCATAGTCCCTTCTCCTTCAGTGCTGCATCCAGGCGCGGATACACGCGGCGCGCGTTGTGTTCGAAAATATTGGCGCGGTCGTCGTCGCTCAGATTGGCTGCTTCGATATAGCGTTTGGTGTCGTCGTAGTAGTTGCCGGTTTCCGGATCAATGCCACGAACGGCGCCGATCATCTCGGAAGCGAACAGCACATTCTTCACCGGCATGACCTTGGTCAGCAGGTCGATGCCCGGCTGGTGATACACGCAAGTATCGAAGAAGATGTTGTTCAACAGGTGTTCGCTGAGCAGCGGCTTTTTCATCTCCTGAGCCAGACCGCGGAAGCGTCCCCAGTGATACGGCACCGCGCCGCCGCCATGCGGAATCAGGAACTTCAGTGTCGGGAAATCCTTGAACAGATCACTGGTCAGGCACTGCATGAAGGCGGTGGTATCGGCATTCAGGTAATGGGCGCCCGTTGTATGGAAGCAGGCATTGCAGCTGGTGCTGACGTGGATCATGGCCGGGATGCCGTATTCCACCATCTTCTCGTAAATCGGATACCACGATTTATCCGATAGCGGCGGCGAGGTCCAGTGGCCGCCTGATGGGTCGGGATTCAGATTGATGCCGACCATGCCGTATTCCTTGACGCACTTCTCCAGCTCCGGAATGCAGGTCGCGGGGTCGACGCCAGGCGATTGCGGCAACATGGCCGCGCCAATGAAGTGGTCCGGGAACAGCTGCGCCACGCGCGCGCACAGCTCATTGCAGATGGCAGCCCAGGTAGCGCTCGTATTGAAATCGCCGATGTGGTGCGCCATGAAGCTGGCTCGCGGCGAGAAAATAGTCAGATCCGAGCCGCGCTCCTTCATCAGGCGCAGCTGATTCAGTTCGATGGACTCGCGCAGTTCATCGTCGCTGATCTTCAGCTCCGATACTTTCGGCCCCAGTTCCGGCGTATTCAAGTTGGCGATCTGCTTGTTGCGCCATTCCTCCAGCGCTTTCGGCGCGGTGGTGTAGTGGCCGTGGCAGTCGATAATCAAAGGCTTGCGCATGGTCTTCCTTCTTCAGAGATGCGCGGGAACGAGCACTTCGCCCCGCATGATGGGCCGGGCAGTACGCAGCAGCGCGGCGCGCGTGACTTGCCCGGGATTGTTCGGGTCCAGACCCAGGTCCACGCTGAATTCGCCGGTTGGGTGTTCGATGGACAGTGTTTTCTCATCGCCTGGCGGCACAACAGCGATGCCGTCAGCGACCGAGCCGTCAAGAACGCAGGCCGTAGCGACGGTCACGGCGGCCAGGACCCCAATGGAATCGTGGCAAACGTGCGGGATGAAGCAGCGTGTCGCGAGCGCCCCGCCCTCGCGCGGTGGCGCGATCAGGCACATTTTCGGATAATTCCTGGCGCTGACATCGCCAAGGCCCATCAGCGGACCAACGGCCAGGCGCAGCGCTTCCAGACGAGCCTTCAGCGCTTCATGCGCATTCAGTTCGGCCGCGGTTTCGTAGCCGGTGATGCCGAAGTCGGTGGCGCGCACCAGCACCATGGGCATGCCGTTGTCGATCAGGGTGGCTTCGATAGTTTCGGCGCCAACGCTGACGCGGTCCAGCACACGGCCACTCGGCAGCATGGACGGACATACCGAACCGGCGGTATCGAGGAAGTTGATACTGATTGGTGCCGCCGTTCCCGGCACGCCATCGATGCGCGCATCGCCGCCGTATTGCAGCCTGCCGTGCGGCGTCTGCACCGTCACGTCGCATTGCATACCGGTGTTGAGAGTCAGGACGCGCGCGGTGGTCGTGCCGTTGGAAATCGGCAGCAGGCCGCGCTCCAGGGCAAACGGCAGCACAGCGGCCAGCATATTGCCGCAATTGGGCGTGACGTCCACCGTGTCCTTATTCGGCTGCAGCTGCGCGAACAGGAAGTCGAGATCGACGCCCGGCGTGGTGCTGCGGCGGACAATGCCGACTTTGCTGGTCAGAGGATGCGCGCCGCCCAGGCCATCGATCTGGCGCGGATCGGGTGAACCCATGGCCGCCAGCAACAGCCGGTCGCGCGCGGCGGTATCGGCCGGCAGGTCGGATTCCAGGAAAAATGGCCCGCGCGAGGTGCCACCGCGCATCAGCATGCAGGGCACGGCGCGCAGATCGGAGTCGGGTTGATTGCTCATGATGCGTTGCGGTTTTGCTGTTTGAACGACACCAGTATCCGCGCAGAGACGGCAGCCTTGGTTGCGTTGTGGACGA
This sequence comes from Pseudoduganella sp. RAF53_2, assembly GCF_052113985.1. NCBI lineage: Bacteria > Pseudomonadati > Pseudomonadota > Betaproteobacteria > Burkholderiales > Oxalobacteraceae > Pseudoduganella > Pseudoduganella sp. RAF53_2. The sequence goes on from NZ_JBFRDW010000063.1 coordinate 8,316, forward strand.
TGATTTGTTCTAATTTACTTATTACACCTACATTTTCCGTCCATGATCAGCCTGCGCCATCTTCATGCCTTTAACGCCGTCGCGGCCAGCGGGGGAATCCGGGCTTCGTCAGAGAGCCTGTACCGGGCCTCGTCCGCCGTGGCGCGCTCGGTGGCGACGCTGGAGGAGAACCTGAGCACCCAGCTGTTCGAGCGCAAAGGCCGCGGCATGCTGCTGACCGCGGCTGGGGATGTGGTGCGCCGGCGCGCCGACCGTATTGAGGCTGAACTGCATGCAGTGCGCGAGGAAGCCGTACGGCTGCGCGACCGCAATGGCGCCAAAGTAGGCGGCATCGAGGCTCTGCTGAATGAGCGCCGTCTTCAGGCTGCGGCGCTGTTGGCAGAGATGCACCACATGCCCAGCGTGGCGCACGCCATGGGCGTGTCGCAATCGGCGGTCAGCCAGGCCATCGCGCGGCTTGAGGATATGCTGGGCCAAGCGCTCTTCCTACGCAGCGCGCACGGCATGGTGCCCACCGATTCAGGCCGCCGCTGGACGGAATCCTTCGAGCGCGTGCTCGCCGAGCTGCGCCACATTCCCGAGGATATCGCGGCGCTGCAAGGCGTGGTGCTGGGCACCGTGACCATTGGCGCGCTGCCGCTGGCGCGCTCGCAGATTCTGCCGATGGCGATTGCCTCGGTACTACAGCGTCATCCACTGCTGCATGTCCGTTCGCTCGAAAGTCCTTATGAAGAATTGATGGCGAGCCTGCTGAGCGGCCGCATCGATTTCATTGTCGGYGCTCAGCGCAGCGGCGTTGGCGATGACTTTGACTCGCGCGCGCTGCTGGAGGACAAGGCGGCGCTGGTGGCGCGTGCCGGCCATCCACTGGCGCAGCGCGGCAAATTGAAATTGAAGGATCTGGCCGGCTATCCCTGGGTGCTGTCGCGCAGCGGCACGCCATTGCGCGAATCGCTGGAACACTTCTTTCAGCGGCACGGAGCGCAAGCGCCCTCGCCTGCCGTCGAAACGGGCGACCTGGCGCTGCTGCGCGGCCTGCTGGTGTGCAGCGATATGCTGACCGTGCTGTCAGCACACCAGCTKCATCACGAGGTGCGCACCGGCCAGCTGGTGGTGCTGCCGTTCGACCTGCCGGGTACGGAACGCAGCATCGGCATCACCACACGCAAGAACGCACATCTATCGCCAGGCGCCAACGCACTGCTGGCGGAAATTGAAGCGGTCAGCGCGCACTGGCGCAGCTGACCGCAGCGCGCAGGCTTATGGCAGGCGCACTTCCGACACCGCGCCCACCCGGCCGTTCTGCGCCACCGCAGCTACGCGTACCAGTCCATGGGTACGGATGGGGCCTGTCACGAGCGGGCTGTTTGCCGTCGGCACGCTGCCATCCAGCGTGTAGTGCAGTGCAAAGCTCGGCAGCTGATGATTGGCCAGCACCTGCCCGTGCTCGACGTGCAAGCCCGGTGGCGCGATGCGATAGGCGATGCCGCTGCGTTCTGCATCCAGGCGTGGCAGCACGCGCTTGCCTAGCTGGTTGGCGAAGACGGACCAGTCGCGGGCCTGCTCGGGCGCCCAGGCGCGTTCCGCCAGCGCGAGCATGCGCGGCATCAGCAGATAATCCATGCGATCGAGTTCGCGCACGGTTTCCGTGAACAGCGTGCACTCAATACCGAGGATGTTGCGCGTGCCATAGTGGGCTGGGTCAAACGCAAAGGCTTTGTCCAGCTCAGTGTATGCCGCCCAGTTCACGCCCGGTTCATCCGGATTGCGGTTGTAGGCCATGTCGAAATAGAGCTGCGTCGCCGGCGCCAGCACGACGCCATAGCCGGCATGCGCGAGCCGGTTGGCCATGTCCGCGGAGGTGCCGACGTCGTCCCAGACCAGCAGCTGAATGCCGCGCTGGCTGAAAGCCGGATTCGGCTCCTTGTGCCGCACGCCAAGCTCCTGCCAGCCATATGCGGACATGCCGTGCCGCGCCAGAATACCCGTCACGCGGTCGTAGAAACGGTCCCACAGGTCGGCGGTCGAGTTCAGCTTCAGGCGCTGGCTGGCCGGTGATTTTTCCCATGCACCGGCTGGGACTTCGTCGCCGCCAACGTGCATGCGGGCCAGCGGGACGCCTGCTTCCTTGTGCATGCTTGCGACTTCCGCGACAACGTGCTCGATGAAGGTGTAGGTGGAGTCCAGGCCAGGGTCCATCACGTGGTCGTGATATAGCTGGGGCGAGGTGTATGCCGAGCGGTCGCCGGGATCGCGCAGCATGTAGCGGCGCGCGGCGGCCGGATCGCTAGCGGCCAGGCGGCGGTAGCGCTGCTCCATGGCCTTCACGGCAGCCCGCGCGTGGCCGGGCATTTCAATTTCGGGGATGACTTCGATGTGCCGCGCCTGAGCGTAGCGCAGGATGGCGATGTAGTCCTCGCGCGTGTAAAAGCCGCTGCCGTGCGGGTCGTCCAACTGCGGGCCGGAGCCATAGGCAGGCTGCAAATGGCTGGCGACACTGAGCGTGTGGCCGCGACGTGCGCCGAAGTCCGTCAGCTCGGGCAGGCCTTTGATCGCCAGCCGCCAGCCTTCATCGTCGGTGAGGTGGAAATGGAATACATTGAGCTTGTAGCGTGCCATCAGATCGAGCAGGCGGAAGATGACTTCCTTACGCTGGAAGTTGCGCGCTACATCGAGCATGACGCCGCGATAGGCGAAGCGCGGCGCGTCGGTGATCTTCAGCTCGGACAACTCGACGCCGCCGGTCGCCGCAGGCATCAGCGGCAGCAACTGGCGCAGCGACTGCAGGCCACGGAATACGCCGCTCGGCGTGGCGCCCTGCACTGTGATGCCCTGCGCCGGATCGACGGCCAGCACATATGCCTCAGGCGAGGCGCTGCCGGTGACTTCGGCAACACGCAGCGTCAGGCGTGCCCTTGCCGCCGCTGACGCCGTGGTCGCAGGTGGGACCGGAAGCGTCGTCGTGGCCACGCCGGAGGCGGAACCGGCCGGGACCGCGCCAGTGGCGGGCACGCCGCCCCGGACGCCGGCCCGGCTGCCGGCTGGAGCGTGGGCCGTGCCGGGCGCCATCGCGCCGAAGTATGGTGCCAGCACGGCCGTTGCCATCACTGCTTCGTTGCGCAAGGCGGGCGGTGCGTCGATCATAGGCATGGCCGCCAGATGCAGCATGCCCGCGCCGCGCTCGGCGTGCTGCGGGCTTGGGAACACTGGCGGCAGCGCATCGGGCGCGATGTCGGCAATAGCGGAGTTGCGTGCGTACCAGTCTTCCGGCGTCACAATGGCCGGCGCATGCGGCCCGGCGTTCAGCTGCTCGGGGCGGAGTAAAGGCGCAATCTCGTAGCTGGTGATCGCAGCGCCGGATTCCGGCTGATTATCAAAGGCCAGATACGGTCCGGCGGGCGCTTTCACTGTGTTGGTCAGCGGGCCGGGGTAAAGAAAATCCGCCGCGACGCTGGCGCCTGGCGCCAGACCCGCGAAGCCAGCAACGGGACGCAGCCGGAACAACTGCCCGCTGACCTGTTCCAGCGCCAGGCCATTGCCCAACGATTGCGGCGCAAGGCCATCCATGACGTTGAAGTACAGCGCCCAGCCGCTGGTGGGCAAGGACAGCTTGTCACTGCTGATGGTCAGCCGCGCAAGCGCTCTGCCCGGCCCTTGGGGCGGGACCTCGTTGCGCAGCAGTTCCCAGCGCAGATGCAGCGGCCCAGCGCCAAACGCGCCCGCATCCGATGAGACGCCCGCCGTCGGGGTGGCGGCGGCGGGCGTCGCCGGCACGGTGATCGCCACGCCGAGAGCCAGCGAGAGCAGACCGCCTGCCAGTGCGAAGAAACCTCTGCGGCTGCGGGGCATGCCTATTCGACCCAGTTAAATCCATCCCGGGCCAGCAGCGCGAACGATTCGGATGGTCCCCAGGTACCAGCCGCGTAGTTGTTGGGCTTCTCGGCCAGCGCAGTCCAGCCGTTGATGATCGGCTCGACCCACTGCCATGCCGCTTCCAATTCATCGCGGCGCATGAAGTGCGTGAGGCGTCCGCGCACCACGTCGATCAGCAGGCGCTCGTAAGCCTCGGCGCGGCGCTGAGAGAAAGCGGACTGCAGGTCCAGGTTCAATTCAACCTGCTGCATCTTCATGCCGCTGCCCGGCTGCTTGGCCATGACCTGCAGCTTGATCGCCTCTTCCGGCTGCAACTCGATCACCAGGCGATTGGCAACACCGCCCGGGCTCTCAGGGAACAGCGGGAACGGCGGGTTCGCGAACTCCACCACGATCTTGGACGAACGGCGCTGCATGCGCTTGCCGGTACGCAGATAGAACGGCACCTTGGACCAGCGCCAGGTGTCCACGTAGGTTCGCAGGGCGACGAAAGTCTCGGTGCTGCTATCCTGCGGCACATTGCGCTCCTCCAGATAACCTTCCACCGGCTGATTGCCGCTCACACCGCGCACATACTGGCCGCGCACCGTATCGCGCGCAATGGTGGCCAGGGTGAAGGGCCGCAGCGAACGCARCACCTTCAGCTTTTCATCGCGGACCGCGTCCGGCGCCAGCGACGCCGGCGGCTCCATGGCGACGATGCACAGCAGCTGCAGCAAGTGGTTCTGCACCATATCGCGCATGGCGCCTGCACTGTCGTAGAAGCCGGCGCGGCTGCCAACACCCACCTCTTCGGCCACCGTGATCTGTACGCTGGTGATGTTCGGCGCGCGCCACAGCGGTTCCAGAATCGAATTGCCAAAGCGCAGAACCATCAGATTCTGTACCGTTTCCTTGCCCAGATAATGGTCGATACGATAGATCTGCGATTCCTCGAAATGCTTGCCGACCGCCTCGTTGATCTCGACCGCCGATGCCAGATCGCGGCCCAGCGGCTTTTCCAGCACCACGCGGGCGTTCTTGTCGACCAGCCCAGCGGCGGCCAGCTTGTCGCAAATGGTGGTGAACAGGGACGGCGCGGTGGCCAGATAGAACACGCGCTCTGCACCGGGACGCRACGCCTTCGCCAGCGCCGCCAGATCATCCTGCTGCACATCCAGGCGCACATATTCCAGCAACTGCAGGAAGCCGCGCCATGCCTCGTCGGTGAAGGCGCCGCCGGTAATAAAGGAACGGGAATGCTCTTCGACAAAGGCCAGATAGGCATTCCGGTCGAATTCCTGGCGGCCAGTGGAAATGATGCGGGTTGTCGGAGGCAGGTTGCCATGCAGGTGAGCCATGTACAGCGCTGGCAGCAGTTTGCGCATGGCGAGGTCGCCCATGCCCCCGAAGATGATCATATCGAGGGCCAGGCTGCAGTCGGTTTGAGCGGTTGTGGTCATGTCGGATCAGGCTGAATTTTTGGGTACGAACGCTCATCATACCCAAAGTCTGACTACATGACAGGTGTAGCTAGCGGACGGCCGCTGAAATGCGCAAGAAGGTTGTCCACCACCAGCTGGCCCATGGCGTGGCGGGTTTCCACCGTCATGCTGCCGATGTGCGGTGTCAGAATCACGTCTTCCAGTTCACATAACGCAGCCGGAACACTCGGTTCGTCGGCGAAAACGTCCAGGGCGGCCATGCCAAGTGTCCGGTCATGCAGGGACGCGATCAGGGTTTGCTCATCCACCAGGGAGCCGCGGGCGATATTGATCAGTGTTCCCTGGGCACCCAATGCCTGCAGCACTTCCGCGTTGACCGCGTGATGGGTGGCCGGGCTGGCCGGGGCCGCGATCACCAGATAGTCGCTTGCTGCAGCCAGTTCGAGCAGGGAAGCAGCGCGTGGCACCGAAGCACCTTCAATGGCGCGCGGCTGGAAATAAAGTGTTTGCATGCCAAAGGCCTGGGCGCGCATGGCAATCGCCTGGCCAATCCGGCCGAAACCGAAGATGCCGCAGACTTTGCCGCGCAGGGCGCGTGCCGGCGTCAGCGCTTTTCCCGCCGCCCAGGAACCATTGCGGACGAAAGCGTCCATGGCCGGCAAACGGCGCGCGGCGGACAGTAGCAAAGTGAGCGCCAGATCAGCCACATCGTCGGTCAGCACGCCTGGTGTATTGCTGACCGCGATACCGCGCGCCCGGGTGGCCGCCAGGTCCACCGCATCGGTGCCGATGCCGTTGACGGCGACCATTTCCAGCTTCGGCAGCTGCGCCACCAGGTCTGCCTTGATACCGATGCTGCCGGTAGTGAGCACGGCCCGCACACCGCCTGCCACGCCGGCCAGCCAGGCTGCCTGCAGCTCCTTCGGCTGCTGCCACAAGTGGTGGCATTCGAAATGCTGTTCAAGTTGCGACA
>NZ_JBFRDW010000064.1:0-14481 GCF_052113985.1 Pseudoduganella sp. RAF53_2
GGCCCACGACGATAAACAGGTACATGGCCCGCAGCAGATACAGGCGCAACAGCGAAACTTCGTTCATTTGCAGCTCCTCTTCAAAGTGCGGGCTTAGCCGCGATGGTCTATTCGACTTGTCTCAGCAATTTTTCTACCGCAGCGAGACGCGCCGCGGTTTCCGAAGCCGAGGCGCGCAGGGCGGTCAGCGTGGACAGCGTTTCCGCCTGCTGTGCTGCCGCCTGCGCAGCCAGCTGGCGATACGCTTCATTCGCTTTTGCCGTCTGGGCCGCCGCGTAATACTTCATGCCAAAGATGATCAGCAGCGTGACGAACGGCAGGCAGATCGAAAACAGATAGATCGGTGCGGACATGATTTCCTCTACTCTTCCTCGTTACTCAGGCTTGCAGCTGCTTCGGCGATGGCCGCAGGATTCAGCTCCAGCCCAAAGGGACTGACCTCGAAGTAGTTCAGCGCCTTGCCGTCCTGCGACAGCTCCAGCTGGCTGGTCACCAGGCCGGCGTCTTCCAGCTTCTGCAGATGCAGGTGCAGCAGCGGCCGGCCGATGCCCAGTTCGCGGGCGAGCTGGCTCACATAATTACGGCCGCCGTTGGCGAGGGCCGCAATGATGCGCAGGCGGTGCGGATTAGCGAGGGCTGCCAATTGCGCCAGCAGCAAGTCGCCTCCACTTCGGTTTGTTTTTTCTATCACGTGTCAACAATAACTGACACGTGAAAGGATTGCAAGCGGTATGGGCGAAAAAAAACCCCGCCGAGGCGGGGTCTTCTTTTTGGCAGACGCCAGAAGATTACTTCTTGTCTTCTTCAGCGGCAGCAGCAGCTTCAGCGGCAACGGCACCAGCCGGTACGGAAGCGGTAGCAACGGTAGCGTCGGAACCGTGGGTCACGATGGTCACGCCCTTCGGCAGCTTGATTTCCGAAGCGTGGATCGACTGGCCTACGTCCATCTTGGACAGGTCAACCACCAGGAACTCTGGCAGGTCAGCTGGCAGGCAGGAGATTTCGATCTCGTTGGCCACGTGGCTGATGGTTGCGGAGTGCAGTTTCACGGCTGGGGACACTTCAGCGTTTTCGAAGTGCAGAGCTACTTTCACGTGCAGTGGCTTGTTGGCGTCGATACGCTGGAAGTCAGCGTGCAGAACCAGTTGTTTGTAAGCGTGCATCTGGAAGTCGCGCAGCAGCACTTTCTGTACTTTGCCGTCGATTTCCATGTCCAGGATGGACGAGTGGAAGGCTTCTTTTTTCAGCGCGTGGAACAGTGCGTTGTGGTCCAGGGCGATGGTCACCGGTGCTTCGGTGCCGCCGTAGATGATGCCAGGGGTCTGGCCGGAATTACGCAGGCGGCGGCTCGCACCCGTACCTTGCAGATCACGTTTGAATGCAACAACTTTCATGGAATACTCCAAAAAATAAAAGACAAGGCTCGCGCCTTGCCGGTAAATAGAAGCGCCCCGCGACCAGGACGCTTCAGCGAAAACGGCCATGGTTTCCCACAGCCGGCAAATCTTAGTCTACGAAGAGCGAAATAACCGAATCGCCCTTGATGATGCGCTTGAAGGTCTCGGCCAGCAGCGGAGCGCTGGTCAGTTGACGGATCTTGCCGCATGCCTTGGCTGCTTCGGACAGCGGGATGGTGTCGGTCACCACCAGCTCGTCCAGCGAAGAGCCGGTAATACGTTCAATCGCAGGACCGGACAGCACAGCGTGCGTGCAGTAAGCGGTCACTTTCAGGGCGCCGCGCTCTTTCAGCACTTCCGCTGCCTTGACCAGGGTACCGGCGGTATCCACCATATCGTCCATGATCACGCAGTTGCGGCCTTCGACGTCACCGATGATGTTCATCACTTCGGACACGTTGGCTTTTGGACGGCGCTTGTCGATGATCGCCAGGTCGCAGTTCAGGCGCTTGGCCAGTGCACGGGCACGCACCACGCCGCCGACGTCCGGAGACACCACCAGCAGGTTTTCGTTGTCCTTCTTCTRCAGGTCGCCCAGCAGAATTGGCGAAGCGTAAATATTGTCAACCGGGATATTGAAGAAACCCTGGATCTGGTCAGCGTGCAGATCCATGATGATCACACGTTCAACACCGGCGCTTTCCAGCATGTTCGCTACCACTTTCGCGGAGATCGCGACGCGGGCGGAACGTGGACGGCGGTCCTGGCGGGCATAGCCGAAATAAGGAATTGCAGCGGTGATACGGCCAGCGGACGCACGTTTCAGGGCATCAACCATCAGGATCAGTTCCATCAGGCTGTCATTGGTCGGCGCACAGGTCGATTGCAGCACGAACACGTCTTTACCGCGGACGTTTTCGTTGATTTCGACCATCACTTCGCCGTCCGAGAACTTCGATACGACTGCTTTGCCGAGAGGAATGCCGAGATTCYTTGCGACCCCTTCTGCCAAGGCAGGATTAGCGTTGCCGGTAAAAACCATCAGGTTTTCGAAAGCCATTGGGAGTCCCGAGAGATGTAGAGTTTTGAAATCTTGAAGGTGCTCCGCGCTTGTCGCGGGAGTCTTGTTTTTAACCCTGGCTGGAGACTAATGCCTCGACAGATCCAGGGAAAACGGTGGCAGGGGAACAAGGATTCGAACCTTGGTATGCCGGAATCAAAATCCGGTGCCTTAACCAGCTTGGCGATTCCCCTACTTTTAACTGACTGCTTTCCGTCAGTAGGCCGACATTATAAGACCTAATTCACGAAAAGCCAAATCTTTTTACGCATCACAACTTTTCGATGATCGGGTGCCGTTTCAGCGCTTTAGCCTTCCAGCCAGCCCAGGCGGCAGGCACTCTTGCGAGCACTGCATCGGCCTGTTCTTCGCTGCGGACTGCGCAGAACACACATGCACCGGAGCCAGTCATCCTGGCATCACCGTAAGCATCCAGCCATTCTACCGCGTCTGATACTTGCGGGAACAACCGGGTGGCTACCTGTTGCAAATCGTTCTTTCCAAACTGTCGCAGATCTTTACGATTTGCGTGGTAGCTGGAAAAGTCCGACATATTAACGACTGGAGTATTTCTTGTCAAATGCTCAGACGTGAAAATCGTCAGCGTCGGCACCTGCACACCGGGCTCGATCACCACATACCAGCACTCCGGCGCATCGACCGGACGCAGCGCTTCGCCCACGCCTTCGGCCCACGCCGTCTCGCCAAAGATAAAGAACGGAACGTCGGCGCCCAGCGGCAGCGCGAGGTCCATCAATTCCTGCTTGCTCAACCCCACCTTCCACAGCTTGTTAAGCGCCATGAAGGTGGTGGCGGCATCGGACGATCCACCACCAACGCCGCCGCCCATCGGCAGCACTTTGTGCAGAGTGATATTCACGCCCTGCGGCTGTGCGCCAGTGCGCTTCTGCACTTCGCCCGCCAGCATGCGCGCGGCGCGGATGACGAGATCGCTGTCTTCCGGCACGCCGGGCACCTCGTTCACGCGGCGGATTTCGTGGTCCGCGCGCAGCTCGAAATCGAGCGTGTCGCTACGGTCGATGATCTGGAAAACCGTTTGCAGCAGGTGATAACCGTCGGCGCGGCGGCCAGTCACGTGCAGGAACAGGTTCAGTTTGGCCGGGGCCGGGCAATTCTTCAGGCTATTCATTCTTGTTTATTCTGCATCGATCACGATGCGCAGGGATACTTCTTCAATCTGGCCGCTGGCGGAACGCTCGGCGTCGATGCGCTTGGGCTTGGGTGGATTGCTGCCGTCCTGCCAGCTGACAAAGCTCAGGCGCCAGCCATCTTTGGTGGTCACATCCGTATTGCCCGGGCTGGCGTTAAATCGCTTGCCGTCCGCCGCAGTGGCATAGCCTTGCATCCACTCGCGCAGGCCCGCCACGGGCAACGACCAGCCGAGGATGCGCGCGGTCAGCGTATCGATGTCGGGAGCGCTGCGCGGCGGCTTGCCGCTTTCCGTCAACACGGCCTGCTCCGGCGTTACTTCGATTGTGGCAATCGTCGAGCCGATCGGCATCGACAAGGCCACGTTCGTGCACTGGGGCGTCTGGCTCCAGCTGTAATTGACCGTCATTGATTTGGGCTCGCTGTTCTGCGTGTACTTCACGGCCAGGCGGCCGTGCAGATCCACAGCGTCACCCGACGCAGCGCTGCAGACAGGAGCCTTGGTGGTCGTGGCGCAACCGCCAAGCAGGAAAGCCGCCGCCGCTGCGGCTACATAAACACGCGCGCCCATCAGATACTGGCGTTCAGGCGCGCCAGCGTCGTGCGCAGCGCATCGTTATTCGGGTCTTTGGCACGGGCTTCGCGCCACAGCTTCTGGGCGCCGCTCTTGTCGCCCTGCGCCCACAGCACTTCGCCGAGGTGCACGGCAATCTCCGGATCGTTGCGCAGCGTGTAGGCGTCGCGCAGCATTTTCTCGGCTTCCTTTAACTGGCCCATGCGGAACTTGACCCAGCCCATGCTGTCCATGATGAAGGGATCGCCGGGCGACATCTTCAGCGCCTTATCGATCAGCTCATAGGCTTCATCGAGGCGGATGCCGCGATCGGCGAAGGAGTAGCCTAGCGCATTGTAGGCGTGGTGATTGTCCGGCACGGACTCGATCACCTTGCGCAGCGCGGTTTCCATTGAATCAAGCTTGCCCATTTTCTCGGCCGCCAGCGCGTAGTCATACATCAGGTCCGGGCTGTTCGGGAAACGCAGCACGCCGTCTTCCAGCGTGGCATAGGCTTCCTTGGCGCGGCCTGCGTCGCGCAGCAGCTGGCCCTTGGTTTGCAGCACCTGCACTTCTTCCGCTTCGTCGGCGGGCGTGATTTCCGCCAGCTGCTTCAGGGCGCCATCAATATCGCCTTTGCGCGACGTCAGGTGGGCGCGTTTCAGGCGCACCGCCAGCGTGAGGCGTGGATCATCGGTATCGACTTTATCCAGCCAGGCAATCGCGCCGTCGAAATCATTGCGTTCCTCGTCGATCTGCGACAGGATCATCAGGGCCTTGGACGGATCGCGGTCCGGGTCCGGGCTCTTTTCCAGCGCATCGACAAAGCGCTTGAAATAGCCTTCGGCAGCTACCGTGTTATTGCCCTGCATAGACATGATGCCCAGCGCATACAGCGTTGCAGGATTATCCGGCTGCGCCTTCAGCAGAATCTGGAACTGCTCGGTGGCCTTGTCGTACTGCTTCTGTTCGACCAGCAGGCGGGCGTAGGCCGAACGCACCTCGCGCGCATCGGGGTATTTCTTGAGGAAGCCGGTGAACAGCGTTGCGGCGCCGTCGAGATCCTGCAGCACCTGCGCCATGGTCAGCGCGGCCAGCTCGGAATCGGGCTTGATGGTCAGCGAGCGCCTGGCTTCGGCAATGGCCTGTTCGTTCTCGCCTGCGGCCAAGGCGCCCTGARCCAGCACGAGGTGCGATTCCAGCATTGCGTCATAAGGCTTCAGCACGCGCTGCATCAGCGCGTAGGCCGCGGCTTTGTCTTTGGCGCGCAGCAGGAATTGCTGCATCTGGAACATGGCCAGGCCGCGTGTGGACGGCTGTGCCGCCTGCAGTCGCTGGGCGAAGACTTGCTCCGCTTCGCTCAGGTCATCACCCAGCACAGAGAAGCCGAGGAAGTATTGCGCTGCTTCGTCCGAATCTGGCGCCAGTTCGCGCCACAGACGGATCGCCGCCAGCGCCTCGTTGCCCTGCTTGGCCGACAGCGCCATTTCTGCGGAACGTTTGGCCAGGCGCGGATCACGCGTCTGCTGCGCCAGCACCATCATGGTGAGGTAGGCGCTTTGCCATTGGCCGCGTTTGAAATCCAGTTCTGCCTTGGTGAGCTTGTAAAACAGCTCGCTGGTCAGCTCCACGGATGGCAGGTCGCCGTCCGGTTTGACGGCGGCTGCGATGGCATCGGAACCGGGCGCATTGACGGCGGCTTCAGGCGCCGGAGCGGGTTCTGGTGCGGGCGCAGCCTCTTTCTGCGGGGCGACCGCGCAAGCGGACAACAGGGCCGAGAGCGTTACAATGGCGAATGCGTTTTTCAATGGATGATCCTGCGAAGTCGGACTCAGGACTTGATTCTACGCCAACCCACAACTTGCGTTGCTTTGCAGGTGTAAGCAATTCCCAAACATGCCTGAATTACCAGAAGTTGAAGTCACCCGGCGCGGGGTCGCGCCACATATCGAAGGCCGTACCGTGCGCAACGTCGTTCTGCGCCGCGATGGCTTGCGCTGGCCGTTTCCGGACGACCTGCCGGCCAATCTAACGGGCCGCGCCGTCATCGCCACCGGGCGCCGCGGCAAATACTTGCTGATACATTTCGAACATGGCACTTTGATTATTCATCTTGGCATGTCCGGCCACTTGCGCGTTCTGCCGCCCGGCATCCCCGCTGAAAAGCATGATCATTTCGACATGGTCGTGGAAGGCGCCGACGGCACGCAGGTGCTGCGCATGACCGACCCGCGCCGTTTCGGCGCCGTGCTGTGGCATCCGCGTGAGGAAGGCGAACTGGACGAGCACGTGCTGCTGCGTGGCTTGGGCGTAGAGCCGCTGAGCGAAGATTTCACCGGGAAATTGCTGTGGGAGCAGACCCGCACCCGCAGCGCCGCCATCAAGCAAGTGTTGATTGCAGGCGACATCGTGGTTGGGGTCGGGAATATCTATTGTTCTGAAAGCCTTTTCCGCGCCGGGATCAACCCGAAAACCGCGGCAAACCGCATCAGTGCAGCACGTTACGACCGTCTCGCACAGGCCATCCGCGAGGTATTGGCTGAGGCAATTGTGCAAGGAGGCAGCACTTTGCGCGACTTTATCAGCGTAAATGGGCAATCAGGCTATTTCCAGCAGACATATTTCGTCTATGATCGTGCTGGTGTGCCCTGCCGCATCTGCGGTGCCCCCGTGCGCCAGATCAAACAGGGCCAGCGTTCAACCTTCTATTGCGTAAACTGTCAAAAATAACAACGGGGTAAAGTCTGATGATGGTCAGGGACCTGGAGCAATACAGCGCGTGGCGTCAGAATGTGTACGCCGCCGTTCAGAATTACCGCAACTGGGTGGTAGGGGCCGAACTGGCCGATGCCGCCGCCGAACAGCGCCTGGCGCGCACACTGGCCAAGCTGGCCGACGACAAGCTGTCCGTGGCTTTTGTCGCTGAGTTCTCGCGCGGTAAATCCGAACTGATCAACTCCATCTTCTTCGCCGATTACGGCCAGCGCATCCTGCCTTCCGCGGCGGGCCGCACCACCATGTGCCCGACGGAGCTGATGTACGACCCGGCTTACCCCGCCTGCATCCGCCTATTACCGATTGAGACGCGCGCAGAAAACCTCTCCACCAGCGACTACCGCGACCAGCCTTCCGCCTGGACCGTGCTGCCGCTGAATCTCGACAAAGCGGACGAGATGCATGAAGTGTTCAAACAGGTCAGCCTGACCCGCCACGTGAGCGTGGAAGAGGCCAAGCGCTACGGCCTGTATGACGAGAACGATCCCGACATGCCGGTCACGCTGGACGAAGACGGCCTGGTTGAAATTTCGCTGTGGCGCCACGCCATCATCAACTTCCCGCATCCCCTGCTGAAGCAAGGCCTGGTGATTCTGGATACGCCGGGCCTGAACGCGATCGGTACCGAACCCGAACTGACGCTGAACCTGATTCCGCATGCCCACGCCGTGCTGTTCATCCTGGCTGCCGATACCGGCGTGACCAAGAGCGATATCGAAGTCTGGCGCACCCACATCGGCGGCGGCGCGGGACGCATGGTAGTGCTGAACAAGATCGACTCGATGTGGGATGCATTGCGCAGCGACGGCGAAGTCGAAGCAGAAATCGCGCGCCAGCAGGAACATGCAGCGCATATGCTGGGGCTCGCACCGCGCCAGGTGTTCCCTGTCTCCGCGCAGAAGGCCTTGCTGGGCAAGATCACCGGCGACAAGGCGCTGCTGGAGAAGAGCCGCATGGAGCAGCTGGAAGGTGCGTTGTTCAACGAGCTGATTCCGGCCAAGAAGGACATCATCCGCAAGCGTCTGTCCGACGAAATGCAGGCGCTCAGCACCTCGCAGCACGCGATGCTGTCGACCCGCTCGCGCGGCATCGTCGAGCAGCTGCTGGAACTGAAAGGCCTGCGCGGCAAGAACCAGAATGTGATCGCGCACATGATGAAGCGCGTCGACGCAGAGAAGAAGGAATTCGACGAGAGCCTGTTCAAGCTGCAGGCGACGCGCGCCGTGTTCACGCGCCTGTCCACCGAGCTGTATTCCAGCCTGGGCATGGACGTATTGCGCGACCACGTGCATGCGGTACGCGATGCGATGTCCAACAGCCGCTTCTCCACCGGCCTGCGCGATGCGGTGCGCGTGTACTTCGACGCCATTCGCACCGACCTCGACGCGTCCGAACAGAAGATCGGCGAGATCCGCGAAATGATGGAAGGGATGTACCGCAAGTTCTCCGGCGAGCATGGCCTGCAGCTGACCATGCCGATGCCCTTTTCGCTCGCCAAGTACCGCGATGAGATCCTGGAAGCGGAAGACATCTATCACAAGAACTTCGGCACCGCTGCTCTGCTGACGACCACGCGCGTGGTCGTCATGGAGCGCTTCTTCGACTCCGTGGCCTCGTCGGTCAAGCGCTGCTTCAAAGCCGCCAATGCCGATGTGGATGCCTGGCTGAAGGTCATCATGGCGCCGCTGGAAGCCCAGATCAAGCAGCACAAGGACCAATTGAAACACCGCCAGGCCTCGATCCAGCGCATACACGATGCCACCGACACACTGGAGCAGAAGATCGAAGCCTTTGAAACCGCACAGGCCGAGCTGGATGCGCTGAAATCGTGCCTGGCCGAACTGGCTGGCGCGGTGAGCATCGCCATCAATTCCGAACTGGTCGAGCTCCAGGCAGCAGCATAGCCGCGTAGGGCGGATCATCGATCCGCCGAAGCATTGAGGAACATCTTGCAGTACCACGACCCGAGCTTTTCCGCGGACCTGATCCGCTGGCAGAAACAACATGGCCGCCACGCACTTCCGTGGCAGAACACGCGCGACGCCTACAAAATCTGGCTGTCCGAAATTATGCTGCAGCAGACGCAGGTGAGTGCGGTGCTGGGCTACTTCGCGCGCTTCCTGGAGCGCTTCCCCACGCTGCAGGACCTCGCTGCGGCGCCTGTTGAAGACGTGATGGCGCAATGGTCTGGCCTGGGCTACTACACGCGCGCCCGCAACCTGCACAAATGTGCCCAGCGCGTCGTGGCAGAGCATGACGGTGTATTCCCATCCGATCCTGCTTTGCTTGCGGAGCTGCCCGGCATTGGACGCTCCACAGCTGCCGCCATTGCCGCATTCTCTTCCGGCCGCCGCGCCGCCATCATGGACGGCAATGTGAAGCGCGTTTTCGCACGCGTGTTTGGCATTAACACGTACCCCGGTGAACGCAAGACGGAAGAAGCCATGTGGGCGCGCGCAGAAGCGCTGCTGCCGGAAGCAGGCATCGAGTCCTACACGCAAGGCCTGATGGATATGGGCGCCACGCTGTGCACGCGTAGCAGCCCTGAATGCACACGTTGTCCGATGCAGCCGCGCTGCGTGGCTTTCGCGACCGATCGCGTGAAGGATCTGCCGGTACGCAAGCCGAAGAAGGCCACGCCAGAGAAGCACGCCACCATGCTGCTGATCGTGGACCGCGATGAAGTGCTGCTGGAACAGCGACCTGCCAGCGGCATCTGGGGCGGCTTGCTGTCCTTGCCAGAGCTGGATGGCCACAACGCGGCCAATGATGACGACGATGTCCTACCCGAGCCTGACGCCGCAGCCGTTGCAGCAGCTGCATCACCCTTCGGCGCAGTCGAGTCGCAGGAACGCCTGAAAACTGTGACGCATGTGTTCACCCACTACAAACTGCACATCGCCCCGCTGCTGATCACGCTCGCGCAGCGTACCGCGCTGGCCGGCGAGCCCCGCTACACCTGRCTTCCCGCAGCATCGGTAGCCGACGCAGCCTTGCCCGCCCCCATCAAGAAACTGCTGCTCGAACTGCTCGGCAACCGCACCGACGCGCAAGCCAGAATGTTCTAAAGCTCCTCGAGCGAATACAGGCGGCGGTGTTCGGCGATCGCGTAGCGGTCGGTCATGCCGGCGATGTAGTCGGCGACGCGGCGCGCTTGCGCACTGGGACCTTCGTCGCAGCGGTAGTCCGGCGGCAGCAGGGCGCTGTCGGCGGTGAAGGCTTCGTACAGCTCGCGCACGATGCGGCTGGCCTTCAGGCGCATGCGGTTGACCTTGTAGTGGCGGTAGAGGTTCTCGTACAGGAAACGCTTGAGTTCTGTGGCGTCCTTGCGCATCTGGTCGGAGAAGCGGATCAGCGGCGGCGCATTGCGCACCTCGTCCATGCTTTGCGGGCCGTGTTCCGCGATGCGCTCGGTTGAAGTGACTATCAGGTCGTCGGCCAGCGAAGTAATCAGGCGGCGCAGCGTTTCGTAAATGGCGCGGCGGCCGGACAGGCCCGGGTGCGCCTGCTGCACTTCACGCCACAGGCGCGCGAAGAAATCTACCTGCTCCAGCTGCTGGATTGAGATCAGGCCGGAGCGCAGGCCGTCGTCGATATCGTGGCTATTGTAGGCGATTTCATCGGCGAGGTTGGTCAGCTGCGCCTCCAGCGAGGGCTGGGTGCGGTCGATGAAGCGCTGCGCCACTTCGCCCAGCAGCTTGGCATTCTTCAGCGAGCAGTGCTTGAGGATGCCTTCGCGCGTTTCGAACATCAGATTCAGGCCATCGAAGGCGCCGTATTGCTCTTCCAGATGATCGACCACGCGCAGGCTTTGCAGATTGTGCTCAAAGCCGCCGTGCTCCTTCATGCATTCATTCAGCACGTCCTGCCCCACGTGGCCGAAAGGCGTGTGGCCAAGGTCGTGCGCCAGCGCGATCGCTTCCACCAGGTCTTCGTTCAGGTGCAGATTGCGCGCCAGAGAGCGGCCGATCTGCGCCACTTCCAGGCTGTGCGTCAGGCGCGTGCGGAACAGGTCACCCTCGTGATTCAGGAAGACCTGGGTCTTGTATTCGAGGCGGCGGAAGGCCGTGGAGTGAATGATGCGGTCGCGGTCACGCTGGAACTGCGAGCGCGAGGCGTGCGGCGTTTCTTCGTAATGGCGGCCGCGCCCCTTGTCCGAATGCGCGGCGTAAGGGGCAAGCGTCTCTTCCATGTCTTATTTCGTGCAGGCTGCCAGCGTTTGCAGCAGCAGGTCCTGCGGTGCGTTGGTGATGTGGGCTTTACCCAAAGGATTGAGCAGGATGAACTTGATCGCCCCGCCCTCGTTCTTTTTGTCGACTTCCATCAGCTCCAGCCAGCGCGCGGTGCCAAGGTCCGGCGCTTTCACCGGCAGGCCGGCCGCGTCGACCAGCTTGCGGATGCGTTCCACGGTCGCGGCATCGATATAGCCCATGCGCTGCGACAGATCGGCCGCCATCACCATGCCGCAGCCCACGGCCTCGCCGTGCAGCCAGTCGCCATAGCCCAGGCCCGCTTCGATCGCGTGGCCGAAGGTGTGGCCGAAATTCAGGATGGCGCGCAGGCCGCCTTCGCGTTCGTCCTGGCGCACCACGTCGGCCTTGATCTCGCAGGAACGCGCAATCGCATAGCCCAGGGCGCCCTTGTCGCGCGCCATCAGCTTGCTGATGTTCGCTTCGATCCATTCGAAGAAGGCGGTATCGATAATGCAGCCATGCTTGATCACTTCGGCCAGGCCGGCGGACAACTCGCGGTCCGGCAGCGTGTCCAGCGTGGAGGTATCGGCCACCACCACCTTCGGCTGGTAGAAGGCGCCGATCATGTTCTTGCCCAGCGGGTGATTGATGCCCGTCTTGCCGCCTACCGAGGAATCGACCTGGGACAGCAAGGTGGTCGGCACCTGGATGAAGTCCACGCCGCGCATATACGATGCCGCGGCAAAGCCGGTCATGTCGCCGATCACGCCGCCACCGAGGGCGATCATGGTGGTCTTGCGGTCGCATTTATTGGCCAGCAGCGCGTCGAAGATCTGCATCAGGCTGGACCAGTTCTTGAATTCTTCGCCGTCTTCCAGCACCACGGAAATGACTTCCTTGCCGGCCGCCGCCAGCGGGGCGCGCACGCGCTCAAGGTAAAGCCTTGCCACGGTGGTGTTGGTGACGATGGCGACTTTTTTGCCGCCTGCGTGGCGGGCAAACAGTTCCGGCTCGTCCAGCAGGGACGGGCCAATATTGATCGGGTAACTGCGTTCGCCGAGATCGACGTTCAGCAGCATACGGGTTTCTTCAGTCATCGAGGGTTCCGCCTGGGTGGAGCAGTTCGGCGTGGCCGCGCAGGCCATCGCATCCAGCTGGTTCAAAATCGAGTGCACCATGGATTGTACGTTAGGTCGGCCGGTGTCGATCACCAGGTGCGCCAATTCCATGTATAGCGGCTCGCGCTGGGCCAGCAGCTCTTCCAGTTTTTTGCGGGGATCGGCCGTCTGGAGCAGAGGCCTGTTCTTGTCGTGCGCCGTGCGGGCCAGGATGCTGTTGATGGTGGCGCGCAGGTAGACTACGGTGCCGCGCTCCCGGAGGAGAGCGCGGCTGTTTTCGTTCAGGATGGCGCCGCCGCCGGTGGCCAGCACAATGCCTTGCTGGCTGGTCAGGTCGCGGATCACGTCTGCTTCCCGCCGGCGGAAGGCTTGTTCGCCTTCGATTTCGAAGATCCAGGGGATCGAAGCACCAGTGCGCGCTTCGATCTCGTGATCAGAGTCGACGAAGCGCAGCCCCAGTTTGCGGGCAAGCAGACGACCGATTGTCGTCTTGCCCGCCCCCATCAGCCCTACCAAGAAAACATTTTGCATCCATACATGATAGCTTATTAATTTGCTGTCGTGCAGTCTGCGGCAGTGCCGGTGTTGACCTGGCCGTATGGGCTGCTGGCGCCTGGCGGCGAAATCTTGATGTCGCTGTAATCGGAAGCGGCACCAACCAGATGCGGAACATAAGCCTTGTAAATCGCCTCCGAACCGGAGACGCTGCCGCGGATGGTCAGATCCACACCAGTCCACAGTGCGCGGTCACGCGGATAGGTCAGAGTCACCGTGGCCTTGCCGCTGGCATCGGTCGTACCGGAGGACGTCACTGTAACAGGGATGCCCGGGTCCAGGACGCCGTTACCGTTGGTATCTTCACCTGCATTCAGAATGCCGTCGCCGTTGGTGTCTTCATTCGGGCAGGCGAATGGCACTGGCTTGCTGCCATTTACGCCAATCGGCATGCCCCACGAGGCGCCGGTGAAGAACTCCAGTTGCCCCTTGTAGTAGTAGCGTGGCAGCACGGAAGCAGTCACGTTCACGCCTGACACGGCATTGCCGTTAGCATCGGTCACCACCACGGCATAATCCTTGGTGTAGGTCGTCGGGTCGTTGACACCGACGGCGATGCCGGTACCGGCCGAGATAAACAGCGCCTTCTTGGACACGGTCAGGGAAACAGTGCTGGAAGCACTTGAAGCACCTTGCAACTGAGCGCGGATGACCACACCGTTCAATGCGGTGGAGGAAGTGCCAGCAATAAAGCTAACGCTGGCCGAACCGTCGCTGCCAGTTGGCACTACGGCCGGCTGGCTCAGGCTACCGCCGCTCGGGTCGCTGACGATGCTGAAGGTCACCAGGGCGCCTTTGACCAGATTGTTGGCGGACGTGCCATCGCGCACGATGGCGCGGATGGTGGCCTGCTGGCTGGTGCTACCAGCCGAGTTGGCGCCGATAGTGCCTGGATCGGCCTGAACGCTAATGGAGGAGGAAGCGGTCAGCGGGGCCACGAATTCCATCGTCCCTTGGGTAATGCCGCCACTGCTCAGGTTAGCCGTCAGCGTTGCTACACCTGGGCTGGTTGCCTGCACGTACACTTGCGCATCGCCGCCGCCACTCAGGGTCTTCGCAACGGTCAGTTGGGTCAGGCAGGAAGCATCCGTGTACACGGTACCGCGCGAGCTGCTCACCATTACCTGTGGCAGTGGCGAGCTGACATTATCAGTGTGCACATTGACCAGGATGCAGCTGTTGATATTTGCCGTGGTCTGGGTTGGCTTTACGGTGAAGTTGGCCGCGCTGATGGCGACAACAGCAGACGCGCTTTCGCCCATGGAGCTCACAGTAATAGTGTCCTGGGTACTGGTAGATCCGCTGGCGACAGCATAGGTCAGCACCAGCTGGCCAGCCGAATTGGTAACGGCCGCGCCACCACCTTTGACGGACAGCGAATTGCTTGCGCTGAAGGTAACGGTCTTGCCGACCAGTGGATTACCAGCCGAATCGACCAGCTTGACAGTAACGTCGGTCGCGCTGCCGGTATTGACGGTGCTATTGGCATTGACCTGCAGCTTGGTGCCGGAAACCAAAACGTTGGCAGTCACTGGAGGCAGGCCGGAGATGGACGCGGTAACCTTGATAGTACGGCTGGTCGCGTCGCCGCCGGTCGACAGCTTTTCAGTCACGCGGCCGGTAGCATCGGTGACACGGCTACCATTGGTCAGGCTGCCGG
>NZ_JBFRDW010000065.1:0-14447 GCF_052113985.1 Pseudoduganella sp. RAF53_2
TCGTAGGCCAGGTGGCCCATGAAGTAATCGTCCTGCGCGACAGTGGTAGCGCCGAAGGTGTTGGTTTCGATCAGATCCGCACCGGCGGCCAGATAGCGCTCGTGGATTTCCTGGATCACGTGCGGCTGGGTCAGCGTCAGCAGCTCGTTATTGCCCTTCACGAACAGCTCGCGCGCGCCGGCTTCAGCGGGCGGCGCGAAGTCGGCGAAACGCTCGCCGCGGTAGGCTTTCTCATCCAGTTTGTATTGCTGAATGATCGTACCCATCGCGCCATCAAGGAACATGATGCGGCGCGCGAGCATTTCGCGCAGCTGTGCTTCGGTCTTGGAGGCGGGACGAGTCGACTTAGTCATTTTGAACCTATCAAAAGGGAACAACGGGCGGGTCTGAAATTATACGGCAAAGCAGCATTTTCTCCTCGGAACAGGCCCGTTTTGCCACGATTTGTTCGGAAAACCGCTACGGCGGCGATTTTGGACTTGCCGGCGACTCAGTCCTCCAGCAATGCCGCATAGCGCGCGGCCAGAAAGTCGATCAGTGCCCGCACCGAGGGCAGCAAGCCGCGTCGCGAAGGATAGACGGCATGGATCACTTCCCGGCGCGGCTCCCATTCCGGCAGCAGGCGCACCAGTGAGCCATCGGCTAACTGGTCGCGCACCATCAGGATCGGCAGCTGCACCACGCCCACGCCCGCCATCGCCGCATTGCGCAGCGCGATCATGTCGGTGGTGATGAAGCGCGGCCGGTGCATCACGGTCGCATGCGCGCCGTTGGGACCAAATAGATTCCAGCTGTGTGTCTGCTGCGGCGAACCGATCGTCAGGCTGGGCCACGCGGACAGCTCCGACGGCGCCGTGGGCATACCCATCTTCTCGATCAACGCGGGGCTGGCGGTGAGGCAGATGCCGCGGTCGGCCAGCGTGCGGATAATCAGGTCGCTGTCCTCAAGCGGCAGCGGGCGTGCGCGCAGTGCAATGTCAACGCCTTCCGCCACCAGATCGACGCGGCGATTGGTGGCTTCAAGATGCACCTGCACGTTCGGGTGCGTGGCCATGAACTCGGCCAGCATGGCGCCAACGTGCACGTGCAGCAGCGTGATCGGACAGGTAATGCGCACCACGCCGCTAGGTTCCGCGCGGACCGTGGCAATTGCTTCCTGTGCGGATTCCGCTTCCACCAGCATCGCCTTGCAGTGTTCGTAGTAGGTCTGTCCGACTTCGGTGACCGTGAACTGCCGTGTAGTGCGATGAATCAGCCGCACGCCCAGCCGGTCTTCAAGCGCTGCGATGCGGCGACTCAGCTTTGATTTGGGCATGCCGATCGCGCGGCCGGCCTGGGCGAAACCGCCGTGTTCTACGGCCTGTGYGAAGTAATAAAGATCGTTGAGGTCTTCCATCGTTTCATCGTTCTACCGCTAGGACTGTGCTGGCCAATTTAGCACACTACCGCTCCAATCGTTCCGCATCTATCCTGTCTTTATCAGACAAGGAGATAGCAATGAAACGAGTCCAAGGCATCTACAGCGCACAGCAGCCGCATTGGGTGGGCGACGGTTTCCCCGTGCGCTCTCTGTTCTCCCATCACAGCCACGGCAAGCAGCTCAGCCCCTTCCTGCTGCTCGACTATGCAGGCCCGGCCAGCTTTACGCCGACGGATAGGCCGCGCGGCGTAGGCGCCCATCCGCACCGTGGATTCGAAACCGTGACCATCGTCTACAAAGGTGAAGTCGCGCACCGTGATTCGACGGGGCAGGGCGGCGTGATCGGTCCCGGCGATGTGCAATGGATGACGGCGGGCGCCGGCATCCTGCACGAAGAATTCCATTCGCCTGAATTCACCCGCAGCGGCGGCCAGCTGGAGATGGTGCAGCTGTGGGTCAACCTGCCCGCGCGCGACAAGATGACGGCGCCTGCGTATCAGGCCATTACCGACGCCAGCATCCCACAGGTGGATCTGCCCGGCGGCACCGGCAGTGTGCGCGTGATTGCTGGCGACTACGACGGCAACGCCGGTCCTGCTCACACATTCACGCCTATGAATGTGTGGGACCTGCGCCTGAAGCAGGGCAGCACAACGCAACTGACCTTGCGCGAAGGCTGGAACACATCGCTGGTCATCCTGCGCGGCAGCGTAGTGGTGAACGGCGAAGCCGCAGCGCGCGAAGGCCAACTGGTGGTGCTCGACACCGCCGGCCAGCAAATCGCAATCGAAGCATCGCAGGACGCGACAGTGCTGCTGTTAAGCGGTGAACCCATCGACGAACCCGTCGTGGCACATGGCCCGTTTGTAATGAACAGCCATGAAGAAATAGCCCAGGCTGTCGAAGACTTCAACCGCGGCAAGTTTGGCCGCGTTGCGCACTAAGCCCAGTCGCGCTGAGCATAGACCTGCGCCGTCGCAATGCCGCGCCGGCCAGCGCTGCGTTGATGCACAGGGTGCCGGTAGGCCGGGATTGATGATTGCTGGCGGGAGGCGATGGTGTGCGAGATGTCCATCGCATCGGAGGCTGCGGTGAAGCTGCCCGGCTCCACCACACGGCGCAAGGCGCGCACCGCCGCCAGTTGATGCTGTTATTTGAAGCGCTGCCCGTCCAGAGGGAAGCCTTTGATGAACTCCGATGCGGGCAGGCGTTTGCCGCCCGGTTT
The DNA here is from genome assembly GCF_052113985.1 of Pseudoduganella sp. RAF53_2. NCBI lineage: Bacteria > Pseudomonadati > Pseudomonadota > Betaproteobacteria > Burkholderiales > Oxalobacteraceae > Pseudoduganella > Pseudoduganella sp. RAF53_2. The sequence continues at coordinate 2,646 of NZ_JBFRDW010000065.1, forward strand.
TTGCAGTTCCGTCAGACGCAGCGAGCCACYGCCGCAAGCGACCACGATGCCGTGATGCGCATCGGCCGCCAGCACCTGGCCCGGATCGGCGCTGCTGGCGCCGTCCAGGATCTCGGCACCCCACAGCTTGACGATGGTGCCATTCACGTCCGCATGCGCGCCGGGGAAGGGATTGAAAGCGCGGATCTTGCGGCTGATTTCGCGTGCGGACTGGGTGAAGTCCAGCACGGCTTCTTCCTTCGCAATCTTGGCCGCGTACGTGACGCCGTTTTCCGGCTGCGGCACTGCTTCGAACACACCTTGTTCCATCTTGTGCAGCACCTTCACGCACATGCGCGCACCCATTGCGGCCAGGCGGTCGTGCAGGATGGCGGTGGTGTCCTGGGGGCCGATCGGCGTGCGCTCGATCAGCAGCATCGGGCCGGTGTCCAGGCCTTCTTCCATCTGCATGATGGTCACGCCGGTTTCTGCATCACCGGCTTCGATCGCGCGGTGGATCGGCGCCGCGCCGCGCCAGCGCGGCAGCACGGAACCGTGGATATTGATGCAGGGCTTGATGTCGAGCGTGCTGCGCGGCAGGATCAGGCCATAGGCCGCGACCACCATCACATCGTAATCAGTGGCCAGCAGGCGCTCATGCGCTTCCCTGGCTTCGGCAGCGCGCTGCGGATCTTTCGCATCCATGCGCAGCGACAGCGGTTGCGCGACCGGCAGGCCGTGCTTCAGCGCGTACTGCTTGACGGCGGAAGGCTGCAACTGCAGGCCGCGTCCGGCCGGGCGGTCCGGCTGAGTCAGCACCAGGGGAATCTCGAAACCTGCCTCATGCAGCGCCTGCAGCGCAACGGCTGCAAATTCAGGCGTACCCGCAAAGATGACTTTCATATGTGCCCCCAGAAGGAATTAACGGCGGCCGCCGGCGCGCTCGCGCGAGATCTCGCGTTCTTCCTTCTGCAGTTTGGTCTTGATACGGTTACGTTTCAAGGGCGACAGGTATTCCACGAAGACTTTACCCATCAGGTGATCCATCTCGTGCTGGATGCAGACGGCCAGCAGGCCATCGGCGTCCACTTCGAAAGCTTCGCCTTTGACGTTGTACGCGCGCACCTTGACCTTGGCCGGGCGCTCCACGCCGTCGTAAATGCCGGGAACGGACAGGCAGCCTTCGTCATACACCTGCTTTTCTTCGCTCGACCACAGGATTTCGGGATTGATGAAAACAGTTAAGCCCGATTTGTCTTCGCTGACGTCGATGACGATGACACGCTCGTGCACATCCACCTGGGTCGCAGCCAGGCCGATACCAGGCGCGTCGTACATGGTTTCGGCCATATCTTCAGCCAGTTTGGCGATGCGCTCGTCAAACACGGCAACGGGTTTGGCCACCTTGTGCAGGCGTGGATCAGGGTAGCGGAGGATGTTCAATTTCGACATTAGACTTGACGGCTCGATAATAAATGGCTGAGAGAACGGGGCAAAAAGCAACACGCACATCTGTTTGTGCAATGTGGTTTCTCTTGCTAGTTCAGGGTAATATGGGCAGAATTTGATGCAGTTCGGCAAGCCTTCCCAGGCCGTCCGTCATGCCGACTTAACGGACATATTCATGAAAAATTTTAGCACAGACCGCGTTCGCCTGTTGGTCGCAGCACTGTTTTGCGGAGTGACGGCCGTTTCGGCTCAGGCAAAGACAATTCAATGTGATTTCAAACCCAATGCGCCCGACAGCCATACCGTCGTGAAGGGCGATACCTTGTGGGACATTTCCGGGACTTTCCTCGAGAAGCCCTGGTGCTGGCCGCAGGTATGGGGCATGAACAAAGAAGAGATCGCCAATCCGCACTGGATTTATCCAGGCCAGATCATCTGGTTCGACCGCGCTGCAGGCCGCCTGCGCCTCGGCAATAAGATCGACGCCAATGGTGGCGTCAGCGACTACAAGCTTTCCCCTCAGCTGCGCATGCAGGGCCTCGGCAAGGATGCGGTGCAATCCATTCCTTCCGGCCTGATCGAGCCATTCCTGAGCCAGCCGCTCATCATTGAAGATGACGAGCTGAAAGGTGCGCCCGTCATCATCTCGACCCGCGAGAACCGCGTCTTCCTCGGTAAGGATGACAAGGCCTATGTGCGTGGCGATCTGAAGGGCGGCACGTCCTTCCAGGTGTTCCGTCCAGGTAAGCCGCTGAAGGACCCGCTTACCCAACAGGTGGTTGGCATTGAAGCTTTCTATCTCGGCACGCTCAAACTGAGCAAAGCCGCCGATGCCGGCTCCGATGTGCATACCTTCACCGTGGCCAGCGCCAAGGAAGAAATGGGCAAGGGCGACTTGCTGATGGCAATGCCGCCGATGCCGATGCAGAACTATGTGCCGCATCCGCCGGAGGCTGATGTCCAGGCACACGTGCTGGCAATCTATGGCGGCGTCACCCACGCCGGCCAGAACCAGGTTGTGAGCATTAATCGCGGAAAGCTTGACGGACTCGATATCGGATCTGTGCTGCAGCTGTACCATCGCGGTAAGGAGGTCTCCGATCCGAGCGCCGACAAGGGCTGGTTCGGCATGAAAGACCCCAAGGTCAAGCTGCCGGATGAGGAAGTGGGCAGCTTGTTTATCTTCCGCGTGTTCAAGCATATTTCCTACGGCCTGATCATGCAGGTGACGGAACCAGTCGAGGTGGGCGACGTCGCCAAATCAGCGGAGTAATTCCGATGGCCGTGCAGGACACGGTTTCCCCCTCTCCCAACCGCCAGGACTTCGATAGCCTGGCGGTTTGGTTTCGCCTGGCACGCACGCTGGGCATCTCCCGGCTTACCGCCAATCTCCTACTCGCTGAATACGGCAGCCCGCAAGCGGTGCTGGCCGCCGCGCGCGCTTTCGATTCCCCCGCTGCGGGCGCGTCTTCCTCCAGCGACGCCACGGCGGCGCACGACGTCGGCAATGCGCCCGACCGCAGCACTAGCCACGGCGCGGCCGCATGCGAAGGCGGGCAATCTGAAGATGGCAAGGTGGAGGAAGGCGAGGAAGATTGGGAGCTCGTGGCGGGCGATAGTGGTGAAGGCGCGGACACGGACGAAGACGCGGAGCCATACGCATACGCAAGCGCAAACGCAGGCGCAGAGGCAGAGGCAGAGGCAGGCGTGGGCGGTGAGGCGCGGCGTAGCAAGCGGAAGAACAGGCCGCCGCGGGTGGTGGTGAGAGATGGCGATCGGGCGGTGATGACGGCTGCGGCGGCGCGGCTGTTGAACGCGCCGCTGGCGGACAAGGTGCGCGAAGAGATCGAAGCCGCGCTGGTATGGCAGAACGCTGACGACGCGAACAACATCATCACACTGGAAGACGCTGCCTATCCGCCAACGTTGCGCCACATCCCTGATCCGCCGCTTGTCCTATACGTAAAGGGCCGCTACGAATTACTGCAGAAGGACGCGCTGGCAATCGTTGGCAGCCGCAATGCCACGCACAGCGGCAAACTGCAAGCGCAGGAAATCGCGCGAGCCGTCGCCGGTGAGGGCCTGGCGATCGTGTCGGGACTGGCGCTAGGCATCRACGCCGCCGCGCATGTAGGCGGCCTGCAAGCACCAGGCAGCACGATAGCAATCGTGGGCACGGGCATCGACCGCATCTACCCAAGCCGCAATGCGGACCTCGCGCGGCGCATTGCGAAAGAAGGTTGTCTTATCAGCGAGTTTGCACTGGGAGCATCACCGCAACCGCAGAACTTCCCGATCCGCAATCGCATCATCGCCGGCATGGCGCGCGCTACGCTGGTGGTCGAGGCAACAGCGCGATCGGGCTCGCGCATCACCGCGCATCAAGCCATGAATTTCGGACGCGAAGTGCTGGTGATGCCAGGCTCCGCACAGTCGCCATTCAGTCAAGGCTGCCATGCACTAATCCGTGAAGGCGCAAGGCTTGCGGCCAATGCGCAGCACGTGCTGGAAGACCTCGGACTGCGTGCACCGGAGAGCATTCCTTTCATGCTGACAGGCACAGCAAGCGAGCTGTTGGAGCAGTTAAGTTATGACCCGGTGAGTGCCGATGAACTCGCAGCAAGGTTGCAACTAAACCCAAGTGACACGCAGGCAAGCTTGCTTGCTTTAGAACTCGCAGGTGTGGTGGAAAGGCTGCCAGGTGGGGCTTTTCAGCGCTGTAAAGTGTAACGATCCGGTGTAGGACTTGTGCCCGTCCGAATTCTCCTGCTAGAGTAGCGCCATGTTTGACATCCTAGTTTATCTGTACGAGACCTATTACCGCCCCGATGCCTGCCCTGAACCCGCAGCATTGGCAAAGAAGCTCTCCGCTGTCGGTTTCGATGACGTAGAAATTTCCGAGGCGCTGGTCTGGCTGAACGACCTGACTGAAATGGCAGGCGTGGAGCACGCGCTGTCGTCGTCCTCGACCGGCATGCGTTTCTACGTGCGGCAGGAACAGGATATGCTCGGCTCCCAGGCCATCGGTTTCATCCAGTTCCTGGAGAGTGCCGGCGTGCTGACTCCTTTGCAGCGCGAAATTGTGGTGGAACGTGCCCTGGCGCTGGAAGAAGCGCCTGTGTCGCTGGGCAAGCTTAAAATTATTGTATTGATGCTGTTGTGGAGCCAGGGAAAAGAGCCGGACGCGCTGATGTTCGACGACCTGTTCGGCTCGGACGAAGACCAGGCTCCGCGTCTGTTGCATTAATTGCATCTTTTGGCGGCGAATACCCCCTCGCACGCCGTTTCCATACTATATTTACAGTGTTGTGCTGACGGCAACGTAGCCGCCCTGGCAGCGTTCAACTTCGAATGTTGTATCATGCGCCCTGTCGCATACAACCTAAAGCATTTTCGAGAACTATAAATATGAGCAAAACCCTCATCATCGCCGAGAAACCCTCCGTCGCGAACGATATCGCGAAGGCCCTTGGCGGCTTCAGCAAGCACGATGAGTATTTCGAATCCGACGAGTACGTCCTGTCCTCGGCGGTCGGTCACCTGTTGGRAATCGCCGTGCCGGAAGAGCACGACGTCAAGCGCGGGAAGTGGACGTTCACCCATCTGCCGATGATTCCCCCTTACTTCGCGCTGAATCCGATCGCCAAAACAGAGTCGCGTCTCAAGGTACTGAACAAACTCATCAAACGTAAAGACGTCACCGGCCTGATTAACGCATGTGACGCGGGCCGCGAAGGTGAACTGATCTTCCGCCTGATCGCCCAGAACGCCAAGGCCAAGCAGCCGATCAAGCGCCTGTGGTTGCAGTCCATGACGCCGAACGCGATCCGCGAAGGCTTCACCCATCTGCGCAGCGACGACGAAATGCTGCCGCTGGCCGATGCCGCGCGCTGCCGCTCCGAAGCGGACTGGCTGATCGGCATCAACGGCACCCGCGCCATGACGGCCTTCAATTCGAAAGAGGGCGGCTTCTACCTGACCACCGTGGGCCGCGTGCAGACGCCGACCCTGTCGATCGTGGTCGAGCGTGAAGAGAAGATCAAGAAGTTCGTCTCCCGCGATTACTGGGAAGTGCGCGCGGAATTCGTGTGCGCTGCCGGTATCTACGAAGGCCGCTGGCTGGATACCAGCTTCAAGAAGGACGAGAACGATCCCGAGAAGCGCGCCGAACGCCTGTGGAGCAAGGCTGCCGCTGATTCGATCGCGCTGGCCTGCAAGGGCAAGCCGGGCAGCGTCACCGAGGAGTCGAAGCCGACGACTTCCATGTCGCCGGGCCTGTTCGACCTGACCTCGCTGCAGCGCGAAGCCAACTCGCGTTTCGGTTTCTCGGCCAAGAACACCCTGGGCCTGGCGCAGGCGCTGTACGAGAAGCACAAGGTGCTGACTTACCCTCGTACCGATTCCCGCCATCTGCCGGAAGACTATCTGCCGACCGTGAAGCAGACGCTGGAGGTCATCAAGGAAAGCCACAATTACAACCAGTTCGCCAAGCAGATTCTGGACAAGGGCTGGGTCAAGCCGAACAAGCGCATCTTCGACAATACGAAGATCAGCGACCACTTTGCGATCATCCCGACCGGCATCGCGCCGAAAAACCTGTCCGAGCCGGAGCAGAAGCTGTACGACCTGGTCACGCGCCGCTTCATGGCGGTGTTCTTCCCGGCGGCTGAATTCCAGGTGACCACGCGCTTCACCGAAGTCGCGGGTCACCAGTTCAAGACCGAAGGCAAGGTGATGACCAACCCGGGCTGGCTGGCCATCTACGGCAAGGACGCGGCAAGCGAAGACGACAAGGAAAGCGGCAACCTGGTACCGGTGGCGAAAGGCGAGAAAGTCGCGACCGAGAAGGTCACGCCGAATGGCCTGGTCACCAAACCGCCTGCACGCTACACGGAAGCGACGCTGCTGTCCGCGATGGAAACGGCCGGCAAGCTGGTGGACTCCGACGAACTGCGCGACGCCATGGCCGGCAAGGGCCTCGGCACGCCGGCAACCCGCGCGGCCATCATCGAAGGCCTGCTGACCGAGAAATACCTGCTGCGCGAAGGCCGCGAACTGATGCCGACGGCGAAAGCCTTCCAGCTCATGACGCTGCTGCGCGGCCTGGGCGTGAATGAACTGACCGCACCGGAACTCACCGGCGAGTGGGAGTACAAGCTGTCGCAGATGGAACGCGGCCGCATCTCGCGTGAAGAATTCATGCGCGAAATCGCGCAGATGACCCAGATCATCGTCAAGCGCGCCAAGGAATACGACAACGACACCATCCCTGGCGATTACGCCACGATGAAGGAGCCGTGCCCGAACTGCGGTAGCGTGGTGAAGGAAAACTATCGCCGTTTCGCTTGCACCAAGTGCGAGTTCTCGATGTCCAAGACACCGGGCGGCCGCCAGTTCGAAATCGAGGAAGTGGAAGAGCTGCTGCGCGAGCGCACCATCGGCCCGCTGCAAGGCTTCCGCTCCAAGATGGGCCGTCCGTTCGCGGCGATCCTGCGCATCGTGCGTGACGAAGAGATCAAGAACTTCAAGCTGGAGTTCGACTTCGGCCAGAACGACGAGGAAGGCGAAGACGGCGAAGGCGTTGACTTCACCGGCCAGACCCCGCTTGGCCCGTGCCCGAAATGCAATGCTGGCGTGTACGAAATGGGCCTGGCCTATGTGTGCGAAAACCAGGTTGCCAAGCCGAAGACTTGCGACTTCCGCAGTGGCCGCATCATCCTGCAGCAGGAAATCCTGCCGGAGCAGATGGCCAAGCTGCTCAACGAAGGCAAGACCGATCTGCTGCCGGGCTTTATTTCGCAGCGTACGCGCCGTCCGTTCAAGGCCTTCCTCGTGAGGGGCAAGGACGGCAAGATCAGCTTCGAGTTCGAAGAACGCAAGGCCAAGCCGGCCGCCAAAGGTAAGGCAGCAACGGCCAAGGGCGACGGCGCCGATGCGGCACCGGCAACCGAGGAAGCAGCACCGGCAGCGAAGAAACCGGCCGCCAAGAAGGCTGCAACCAAGACCGCTGCCAAAAAAGCTCCGGCCAAAAAGGCCGCCGCTAAAAAGACGGCTGCGGCCTAATGAACGCCGGCGCGCCATCGCCGAAACCGCAAGCGCAAAGCCGGTGGCAGGCACGACGTGCCTGCCACCAGGTTTCCGCCCTGGGTTTGGGCGTGGCCGCCGCGGCGCTCGTGTGCTCGATGTCCGCCAAAGCGGCCGTCGAGCGCGTTGAAGTGATCGAGCGCGTGCCTTTCGCGCCGGGCGTAACGTTCGGAGAAATGGGCGCCTACGAAAAAATCCGCGGCATTGCGCACTTCGCGCTAGATCCCAAAGCCGCCGCCAATACTTCAATCGTTGATCTCAAATACGCACCGCGCGACAAGCGTGGCCGCGTCACCTTTTCCAGCGAATTTGTGATGCTGCGTCCCGTCAGCGCGCCCGCAGGCACGCTGCTGTACGACGTGAACAATCGCGGCGGCATCGCCATCATGGGACAGGTGAATGGCAAAAGTCCCGTCAACAACGATCCCACTACTCCCGCCGATGCAGGCGACGGCTTCCTGATGCGCCACGGTTTCACGCTGCTGTTCTCGGCCTGGACCTGGGACGTAGCGCCACAAGCGCCAGGCGCGCGTCCGCTGGTGTTCAAGCCGCCCGTGGCGAAAGGCTTGCGGGGCACAGTGGCGAATGAATTCACCGTCAACGCCGCTGTGCCAATCGCGACTTACGCAGGCATGCGCGGTCTGACCTACGAACCTGCAACGCCCAACGACCCGAAGGCTGAACTGACGGAGCGCGATCGCCCGGAGGCGCCGCGCAAGCCGGTGCCGCGCGCACGCTGGCACTTCGTCGCGCCGGAACAGCCGGGCGGTCCGGGGCGCATCGAGCTGGAAGGCGGCTTCCAGCCCAATACGATTTACGAAGTGCGCTATGCCGTGAAAGACCCGCGTGTCACGGGTGCTGGCCTGGCGGGCATCCGCGACCTGCTGGCCTACTTCCGCGACAATCCCTTTGAAGGGGCAGCCGCCCCGAAGAATGTGCTCATCTTCGGCATCAGCCAGTCCGGCCGCTTGATCGGACGCATGATGCATGATGGATTGAACGTGGACGAGAAAGGCCGCCTGGCCTTCGATGGCGCTTACATGGAAGTGCCAGGAGCTGGTGCATCGGCAGGCTTCAACAGCCGCTTCGTGCAGCCGACGCGCCATCCGTCGATGATGGAGGAGCATGACTATCCGGCGGACAGCTTCCCCTTCACCAGCATGCCGACGCGCGACCCGGTCACCGGTGCGACTGCGTCAACCATGGACCGCGCCCGCGACAAATCCGGCAAGCTGCCGAAGGTCGTTATCTCCAATACGTCCACGGAGTATTGGAACCGCGGCGCATCGCTGGTCCACACCACGCCTGATGGCATGAGCGACGCTGCGCCCGCGCCAAACGTGCGCGTGTACGGCTTCATGGGCGCCCAGCATTACGTCGGCCGCTCGCGCACCAGGGCGCCGTTCACCGCCTGCGTATCGACCAGCGACCACTACCTGCCGATGCGCGCGCTGATCCTCGCGCTGGATAACTGGACCGCACGCAGCGCCGAGCCGCCAGCAAGCGCTTACCCGCGTCTGGAGGACGGCACGCTGACGACAGTGGACGCTTACCGCACGGCCTTCCCGGTCAATGCCGGCCTCACGCCGCCGCAGCAAAACCTGCGCGAACCGCGTCTCGACCAGGGGCCGCGCTTTGCGGCGCAAGGCATCGCCGACCGCGTGCCGCCGCTGCAGCTGGCAGCCTACGAAACGCGCGTGCCTGCGCCTGACGCGGACGGCAACGACCGTGGCGGTGTACGTCTCGTTGAATTGCAGGCGCCGCTCGGTACGCACACCGGATGGAATCTGCGCGCGCCCGAAACCGGCTTCGCCTGGGCCACCTCGCGCTTTGACGGGAGCTTCTTGCCATTCGCGCGCACCGAGGCCGAGCGCAGCGCCGCCAACGACCCGCGCCCCAGCCTGGAAGCGCGCTATCCAACGCGTGAAGATTTTGTGAAGGCCGTCCAGGCTGCCGCAGAACGCCAGGTCGCAGCAGGCCTGCTGCTGCAGGAAGATCTGGACCGCACGATGAAAGAGAATGTCGGACTGTATGACCGCATCCAGCAACGCGACCCCGCGGGCGCAGGCTGCGGCTACCTGTTCGCGCCCTGATCAGGCAGTGGCGGCGACGGGAGTGCCGCGCGCCAGACGCTCCTTCAGGCGCTCCCACCAGCTGTCATGAAGCGGCATCACCACCACGTTCATGATTGGCTCAAGAATCGCGGCCACTCCGCCGAAAGCCAGCGAACCGGAAACCGCGTACATCGTGCCGAAGGCCACCGCAATGTGCATGATGGTCTGGCTCAGTTTCTCCGCCGCGAGCGACGCCATGCGTTTGTGCGCAAAGCGCCTGTGCAGACCGTGCCAGAAGCGTTCATGGAGCGGCAGCAGCACGACATTCACGATGGGCTCCAGCACGGCGGCCAGGCCGCCGAGCGCCGTGGAGCCGGTCAGGAAATACATCAGCGAAAAGCCGATGCCCATGTGGGTGGCGACCTGGCTTACTGTTTTCGCTGCTGTGACCATTTTCCTGCTCCCTGGTTCGATGTGTTGATGTATCGATGTATCGATGTATCGATGTGCGTTGAGGTTCTGAGGTGAATGATATTGATTCTCATTTTATAGATGAAATTGATTGTTTTAACTGATCTGATAGCGTTTGCCAATTAAACTCGGCCACCGCATAATCAGCCGTATGCAAACTGACAAGCACCCGATCTCAGCCGCCCACGGCAGCATTCATGTGGAACTCACCAGTTACCGCTTCGGCAAGCCGGGCGGGAGGAAGGCCTATATCCAGGCCGCGCTGCATGCGGACGAGGTGCCGGCCATGATGACGGCCCAGAAGCTGCGTTCGCGCCTGCAGGAGCTGGATGCGCAGGGCAAGGTGACGGGTGAGGTAATCCTGGTTCCGGCTGCGAATCCGATTGGCTTGGCGCAGGTGATGAATGAGCGTCCCTTTGGCCGCTTTGACTTCAGCACCGGCATCAATTTCAACCGCGGCTATCCGCATTACTTCGAACGCCTGAAAAGGGCGCTGGAAGGCCAGCTAAGCGACAACGCGGATGCCAATGTGCGCACCATCCGCCAGCTGCTGCGCGAATACGTGGCGGAGTGGCAGCCGCATTCGGATACCGCCACGCTGAAGAAAGCCCTGTTCCAGATGGCGATCGACGCCGACGTTGTGCTCGATCTGCATTGCGAAAACGAAGGCGCGCTGCATCTCTACGCGGGCACGCCGCTGTGCGATGCGGTGCAGCCGCTGGCGGATCTGATGCAGGCGTCCGCTTTGCTGTACACGCTGGGCGCGGGCGGAGAGCCGTTTGATGAGGCGTGCAGCCGGTCGTGGTGGGATCTGGCCGCTCATTTCGGCGCACGCTATCCGATTCCGCCCGCCAGTATCGCCGTGACGGTGGAGCTGCGCGGCGAGGTGTCGGTCAGCCACGAGCTGGCGGAGCGCGACGCGGAAGCGATCCTGCGCTACCTGGCGGTGCAGGACATCGTCGATATGGGCGCAATCGTGCTGCCTGCGCCAAGCTGCGCACCGACGCCGCTGGAAGGCGCTGAGCGGCTGGATGCGCCCCATTCGGGCATGCTGGTGTATCGCCGGGAGCTGGGCCAGCAAGTGAAAGCTGGCGACCTGATTGCGGACCTGATTGATCCGGTCACAGGCGATACCACGCAGCTGAACGCCAGCATAGACGGCGTGCTGTTCACGCGCCTGTCGCACCGCTATGTGATCCGCGGCATGAACGTGGCCAAGATCGCCGGCGCCAAAGCCTTCCGCACCGGCAGCCTGCTCAGTCTTTAAGGCGCGGGCACGATCACGTTTTCACGCGCCGGAATGGTGGACGCAACGATGCGCCAGGCCCCGGATGGCGTGCGGTGCGTGATGGTGATTTCGGCCGGCTGGTCGGGATGTCCGCAAGCCATGGCGTGCCATTCCTCGCAGCTGATGACATAGGTGATTTTTCCGGTCGCGCGGTCCACGCTGCGGCGGCTTTGCATCGGGCCGGTCGGCACGCGATACCAGTCTTCCTCATAGCTTTCGTCAATGCCGGTTTCGTGCATGGCGTCGTGGCTGTCCATGCGCAGCCAGCCGGCGTCGGCTTCGGGGCTGACGAAAGGATAGGCGATTTCAGGTTGCCATTCACAGCGCTGTCCTTCGACGACTGTGGTGCCGGCGAATCCGGTCATCTGGCAGTGATTGGCGGGGATGCGCAGGTCGATGTGATAGCGCTCGGCCTGGAACCACCAGACCGGCGTCACCAGATCCACTTCACCGTTCTTGCGCCAGATGCCTTTGCGG
>NZ_JBFRDW010000066.1:0-14339 GCF_052113985.1 Pseudoduganella sp. RAF53_2
CATCAGAATACCGCGCAGCTGGTCTTCCATCAGAATACCGCGCAGCTGGTCTTCCACCTGGTCGCGCGTGTAAGTGTCGCGCGTGCCGCTCAATTCGGTGAAGAACTTGCGCGCATCAGCGACGCGATAGGAATACATGCCGAAGGCACGTACGCGGATCATGTCGAAGTCTTTGTCGCGGATCGTGATCGGCTGCTGCGTGCCCCACTTGCGGCCGGTCTGCACGCGGGTGCTGAAGAAATACACGTCCGACTTGAACGGGGAGGCGAACAGCTTGTCCCAGTTTTTCAGGTTAGTCAGCACGGGCAGGGTCTGCGTGGTGAGCTTGTGCGTGCCCGGACCGAACACGTCGGCGATCTGGCCTTCGTTGACGAACACGGCCACCTGCGACTCGCGCACGATCAGCACGCCGCCGTTCTGGATTTCGAAGTCCTGCATCGGATAACGCCAGGACAACACGCCTTCCGTGTCTTCATTCCATTGCAGTACATCGATAAACTGCTTCTTGATAAAGCTGCCGATACTCATGATGGACCTCGTTCGAAAAATCAGGAAATGCAGGCGGCGTTGATACCACCGATGGAAATGGAAATGGTGCCAAGCAGTGCACCAAAGGCGCTGTTATTGGCTTCGATCTGGTCTTGCGCCATTTTCAGGCAGCGCGTTACTACAGCATAGCTGATGGCTTGCACCACCATCGCGCCAGCGGCCCAGGCAAAGAACTCCTGGTAGTTAGAGGTGTGCAGCAGGCTTGAACCGATGGTCAGCGAGAAGCCGATCATGGCGCCGCCCAGCGACAGCGCAGCGGCGTGATTGCCCTGGCGGATCAGCATCACTTCATCGTAGGGGGTGAACCAGGTGTAGGCTTTGAAGAACACAGCGAGCAGTACGGCGGCCAAAAATAGATGGATCAGATAATTTGCGATGGCGTACACGTCGATCCCCGGTTAAAGTGACAAGCTTGCTAACATAGAAACATATTAGAGCAAAAGCAGCCAAATGACCAAAAAGATTCTGATCCTGTCCGTATTCGTTGTGGCGTCCTGCGGGCTGGCCTACGAACTGATTGCCGGCGCTTTGTCCAGCTATCTGCTGGGCGATTCGATCCTTCAGTTTTCCACCATTATCGGCTGTTATTTGTTCGCGATGGGCGTCGGCGCCCACCTCTCGAAATATGTGAAGGACGACGATGTGCTGGCGCGTTTCGTCGACATCGAATTGGCCGTGGGGCTGATTGGTGGCGTGTCGGCGGCAATGCTGTTCATGACCTTTTCGTGGATGGCGGCGCCGTTCCGCACCGTGCTGTATGTGGTGGTGTTTCTGATCGGCGCACTGGTAGGCATGGAAGTGCCGCTGGTGATGCGTGCGCTGAATTCACGGCAGACGCAGTTCAGTGAGCTGGTGAGCCGCGTACTGACCTTCGACTATCTGGGCGCGCTGGCCGTGTCGCTGCTGTTCCCGCTGGTGCTGGCGCCGCATCTGGGCCTGGTGCGCACCGGCTTCCTGTTCGGGATGCTGAATATCGGCGTCGCCCTGTGGACAATTCTCGTGTTTCGCACAGAGCTTGCGAATGTTACGGGCCGCATGCTGCGCGCTTGTGCAGTGCTGCTGGCGCTGTGTGTCGGTTTCGCCAGTGCGGACCGGCTGACCAGCTGGGGAGAGCATGGTTTGTTCGGCGACGAGATCGTGTATTCGACCACCACGCCGTATCAGCGGCTGGTGATTACGAAGTGGAAGGACGATATCCGCCTCTACATCAATGGCAATTTGCAGTTCTCCTCGCGCGATGAGTACCGCTATCACGAGGCGCTGGTGCATCCGCTGATGGAAGCGCTGCCGTGGGCGCGGCGCGTACTGATTCTTGGCGGCGGCGATGGCCTGGCCATGCGTGAAGTGCTGCGCTATCCGAATGTGCAGCAGGCCACGCTGGTCGACCTTGATCCGGCAATGACGGCGGCGTTCAGCAAGCGTGAAGAGCTGGTGGCGCTGAATAAGGGATCGCTGACCGACAAGCGGGCGCGCGTGATCAATGCGGATGCGGCGTTGTGGCTGCAACAGAACGAGGAAATGTTCGACGCCGTTATCATCGACTTTCCGGACCCTTCCAGCTTCGCGTTGGGCAAGCTGTATTCGGTGCCGTTCTACGGCATGGTGAAGAAGCATCTGGCTGCGAACGGACTGGTGGTGGTGCAGTCCACGTCGCCATTCTTTGCGCCGCATGCTTTCTGGACCATCGACTCGACCTTGCGCGAAGTGGGCCTGCGCACCTGGCCTTATCACCTTTACGTGCCATCGTTTGGAGAGTGGGGCTTTGTCATGGCTTCACCGCAGGCGAACTACAAGGCGCCCGAATCGTATCGCCTGCCGATGCGCTATCTGAATGCGCAGACCACGCAGGAGATGTTCACCTTCCCGCCGGATATGAAGCCGATGGCGATGGAACCTAACCGGCTCAATACGCAATCGCTGGTGCATGAATTCGAAGAGGATTGGCGGAGGGTGATCCGCTGATGCTGCGCCGTTCGTTTTTGGTGTGGGCTGGCGCCGGTGGTCTTGCCGCTGCAACGGCCGTCACGGGCTTTGAACGCTGGCGCGAGATTACGCCGCGCGTACTGGCTCCCGGCCGCGAAGAAGGCCACTTCCTGCGCGATCGCCACGCTTTGCCACCGTCTTCGCAGACCATCGAGACGGATGTGCTGATTGTCGGTTCAGGCATTGCCGCCATGACTGCCGCCTGGAAGCTGCGCAAAGAAGGGCACGATGACTTTCTGATCCTTGATGGGCCGGAACGCTATGGCAATGCGGCCGGTGGGCACTTCGGCAATCTTGCGTTTCCAACTGGCGCGCATTATCTGCCGCTGCCGACACAGGATTGCTTCCATGTGCGCGAGATTCTGGCCGACCTGGGCGTGATTCAGCGTGATCCACAGGGGCCGAAGCCGTACTACGATGAACGTTTTCTGTTGCATGCACCGGAGGAGCGCGTGCTGTACAAGGGCGCCTGGCAGGAAGGCGTGCTGCCGCGCGAAGGTGTTCCGGCAGAGGAGGTGAAGGAGCATCAGCGCTTCTTTGCGCAGGTGGCATCCTTGCGCGATGCGCGGGGGAGCGATGGCAAGCGCGTGTTTACCTTTCCAACTGCGCAGTGCTCGACGGACCCGGAGTGGCTGAAGCTCGATGCGCTGACGTTTGCGGCATGGCTCGATCGCGAGGGCTACCGTTCGCCATCGCTGCGCTGGTATATGGATTACTGCTGCCGCGATGATTACGGTGCGGGCAGCGATAAGGTGTCCGCCTGGGCGGGGCTGCACTATTTCTGCGGACGCGGCGCAGAAGCGGCCAACGCGGAGCCGGGTGCCTGGCTGACATGGCCGGAAGGCTTGCAGGCGCTGGCCAGTGGCATGGAGAGCAGGGCGCAGCCGCGCAGAATGGCGGGGACGGCGGTGTCGCTTCGCATCATCGATGCCGCGCGTGCCGATGCGGCGCCGGAAGCTCCTGCCGCGGAATCGAAGCCGGCTCGGCGCCGCGACAGCGCCGCGGCAGGCGGTGTCACAGACTCCGCGGCGGCGCGCGTCGAAGCGCTGTGCTTCGTGCTGGAAGGCAGCAAGCCGCGTACTTTCACGATCCGTGCGCGCAAGGCGATTTGCGCGATGCCACTGCACGTCGCTTCGCACGTGGTGGCGGCGATGCCCGGCTTCGACCCGGCACAGCATATGCCCCAGCATGCGCCGTGGCTGGTGGCGAACTTCCTGATGAGGCGCTTTCCGGACGAGCTGCCGCAAGCGCCGCTGTCATGGGATAACGTGGTGTATGGCAGCCAATCGCTTGGCTACGTCGTTTCGACGCATCAGGATATCCGCGTCACGCCGCCAGAAAAAACCGTCTTCACCGCCTACACGGCGCTGGCCGGAAAAGACCCAGCCGCAGCACGCCGATGGATGCAGGAGGCAAGCGGAGAAGAGCTGCTGGCGCTGGCCAGCGTGGATTTGCGCGCCGCGTACGGCAGGCAGTTCGATGCCAGTGTGGAGCGCGTAGACATAACACTGCGCGGCCATGCGATGGCGGTTCCGCAGCCAGGATTCCGCAGCAATGCCGGACTACAGGTCTTGCGAACGCAAGATGGGCCAATTCTGTTCGCCCACTCCGACCTGAGCGGCTTCTCCGTCTTCGAAGAGGCATCGTGGTGGGGTTACCGCGCGGCGCAGCTGGCGTTACGCGGCGCGTAAAAAATAGGCAAAAAAAAGCCCGCGAATCTCGCGGGCTTTGGGAGAGCTTACTTGGCGGCTGGCGCAGCTGCTGGTGCAGGTGCTGCGGCAGGCGTTGCGGACGCCGTTGTGGTTTCCTTGGCTTCCTTGGTCGCCTTGTGCGCCTTATGCGCTACTTTGTGATGCTCGGCTTTCACTTCAGGCTTCGCTTCAGCTTTCACTTCGGCCTTGGCTTCCGGTGCCGGGGTGGCAGCGGTTGCGGCGACTGGCGCCTTGGCAGCTGCTGGAGCCGGTGCTGCTGCAGGAGCAGGAGTCTGTGCGAAAGCGGCGGTAGCGAACAGGCCTACGATCAGGGTAGCGATGGTCTTTTTCATGGTGTGTGTCCTTTCGGGGTAAATGGTATAAATTGTTTGTTACGGATTACTTGCTGGCTTGCTGAGTAGCCGGTTTTTGCACTTCAACTTTGGTGTCGCTCTTTTCTGCAGGCGCCGGAGCCGGTGCGGTAGCGGTGCTCGTCGCTGCGGGTGCAACCGGTGCGGAAGTTGGCGTCGCGGATTGCGCGAAAGCGGCGGTTGCGAACAGGCCTGCGATCATGGTGGCGATTACTTTCTTCATGTTTGTATCCTCACTTTGGTTGCTATTGAAGTGCACTATATTGCTGTGTCACTTGAGCATAAAACGAGGCTGGTTACGGCCTAGTTGACCCCATTTACACATGCTTACAAAAGGAGAAAAGATGAAGGCGACGGCGCAATTCAGAGCTCCATCAAAACTCAAGCTACGCGACAAGGATGCGCACGGCCCCCACGGCCGCAGCGACAAGCACAAKGCCGCGCTGGACTCCCTGCTTGAAAAGATCGCGGACTTGCAGGAGATGCTGTACGCGGAGCACAAGCGAAAGGTGCTGATCGTCCTGCAGGGCACCGATACRTCGGGCAAAGACGGAACCGTGCGCGCTCTGTTCAGCAAAATCAGTCCCATGGGCCTTCGCGCGGTCGGCTTCAAGGCGCCGACAGCAATCGAGGCGGCGTACGACTACCTTTGGCGCGTGCATCGCGAAGTACCGCGGGATGGTGAGGTCACGGTCTTCAACCGCAGCCACTATGAAGATGTGCTGATCACGCGTGTGCACGACATGATTACCGTTGGCGAGTGCAAGAAGCGCTATCAGCAGATCCGTGACTTCGAACGCCTGCTGACTGAATCCGGTACCACCATCGTCAAGATCTTCCTGCATATATCCAAGGAAGAGCAGCGCGCGCGCTTGCAGGAGCGGGTGGACGACACAAGCAAGCACTGGAAATTCGACCCGCAGGATTTGAAGGAACGCGAATATTGGGACGAGTATCTGCGCGCCTATGAGGCGGCCATCGCCGCCACGGATGCCGATCACGCGCCCTGGTATGTCGTGCCGGCGGACTCCAAACCGCATCGCAACCTGATCGTCGCCGAGATTCTGCTGGAGACTTTACAGGGAATGAAGCTGAAGTGGCCGCCCGCCAAACCGGAACTGGCGAAGATGAAGATCAAGTGAAAATCAGGTAAGCAGCGGCAGCAGGCGGTTGCGCAGCTGTGCGTATGGCTCGCCGCCATGCCGCGCCAATGCGCGCACTGTTTCTTCGATGCGTTGCGCACTGACCGGACCATCTTTCGCTTCCTCGATCCGGCACTGGACATCGCGCAGCTTGGCGAGTGCGCTGTCCGGCGGCGCGGGCACGTTTTCCAGCTGCTGCAGAATCACCTCGGTCAGCCATCCGATCTGGCGGCCGTAGCTGGCGATGCCGAATGCGCGCTTCTCTATTTCGCCATTGCCCGCGTTGGGCGGAATGGCGTTGAAGAAGCGCTCCAGATCGAACTGCTGCGCCACGCCGCCGCTGAACGGATAGTGATGCTGCGGTGCCCAGTACCAGAACCATGGAAGCATGCTTACCTCCTTATTCGTCAGGGACAGCTGCCGATCTCGTAGTAGTTCGGCGCAGTGCGTTTCAGTGTAGTACGCGAGAAGGTGTTGTCGAGGCCCATCCTTTGATCTGAGCCAAGCGCGTACGCAAAAAAGAAGCGGTCGTAGGCACGGCCTGCCTTCACGTGCTCGTAGTTGGTGGCGGTGAAGCACTCGCCCGGTTGTGGTGGCGGTGACGGCGGCGTGGCGCCGCCCTGGCCGGTGAGGCGGTCCGTCATGCGCTTCACGGCCTGCATCTGGCGTCCTGACTGGATGGCGTAATTGCTGTCGTCATAGGCCCACCAGTCCCAGCACGCATTGGGATTGAGCGGCGTGGTGGTCGCCTGTGGATAAAGGATCACGATGCGGTTGGCGTCCGCCCAGCCGTTGTAGCCCGCGTTGCGCACATAGGTATCGCCGATATTGGCCGGGTCCTGTTTGCAGCCGTGGAAGACCACATGCAGCCTGCAGCTGGCCGCATCGCCTTCGCAGCCAGGCGGGATATACAGGTAGCCGGTGGCCGCCATGCCATGGCTCGCAGGGTTGGACAGGAATTCCGACTGATCGAACTGGATGAAGGTGCCGGCCGGCGTGTTGCTGGTCTTCGGCGTCAGGCTGCCGTAGATCCATTGCAGCAGCGCGCCCGCCGCATCGTAATTGCAGTTGTTGATGTAGGGCGAGCCGAGCGTGGTGCAGTTGTTGCCGTAGAAGTCCGTGGGCATGGCGTGCTGGGCTTTCAAGTCCTTCTTGAAGCTGATCTGGCCACTGGTGATGTAATTTCGGTAGTAGCTTTCCAGGTCGCCCATCACCGCTTGCGGCACGAGCGAATCGGCGCTGCCGGAAAACATCCAGATGCGGTGGCTGGCGAGGCGGGCCGTGGGATCGATGCGTCCGCTGGATGCATTCTGGCTGGTGGTGGCGATCAGGTCCGCGACGCCGGTGCCTCCGGGCGAAACCTGGCACTGGCCCAGTCCGGTACAACTGCACACGGAGGTGGCGCGGCCAACCTGTCCTTCAGCGCAGTAGTAGGGACCGCCGGCCACCACGCCCGCACCAATGACGCTGGCGGAAAAGGCGACATCGAACTGCACCGCCATGAATGCCCCGGACGACAAGCCGGAAACCGATAACTGCGACGCCTTCAGCGACGGCAGCGAAACGACCTGCGACAGCGCGAACAGCGGCGACATCAGCATGGCAAGTGCGAATGCTACGCGCATCATGAGCAGACGAGACATGGCGTCCTCCCGGTCAGGGTAAGACCCTTAATCTACGCCTTTCGTGGGCGGCCGTGCGCAGGTTTCGGTATGCTATGGGCTCTGAAATGGAGGCAAGCCTGCATGATTGAAATCGTTCCTTATGAGCCCGCATACCAGGATGGCGTTGTGTCCGTCATCCTGCCGATCCAGCGCGAAGAGTTCGGTGTGCCGATCACGCTGGAGGCGCAGCCGGACCTGCTGGATATCCCCGGCTTCTACCAGCAGGGTAGCGGCAATTTCTGGGTTGCGCTGGATGAAAGGGAGGTGATCGGGACGATTTCGCTGCTCGATATCGGCAATGGACAAGCCGCGTTGCGCAAGATGTTCGTGAAAGCGGCCTATCGCGGGAAGGAGCATGGTGTGGCGCAGCGGCTGATGAACGAACTGGTGGCGTGGTCGGGCGCGCATGGCGTGCGTGAAGTCTTCCTTGGCACCACGTCCTTCTTCCTGGCGGCGCATCGCTTTTACGAGAAGAACGGCTTTGACGAGATTCGCAAGGATGAGCTACCGCCGACCTTCCATTTCATGCCGGTAGACAGCAAGTTCTACCGCCTTGGCATACAATCGGTTTCTTAATGAACCTTTTTTTGAGGAAGCCCATGTCCCACACTCTAGCCAAATTCGCCGTGATGTCTGCACTGGGCCTCAGCGCTGCCGGTGCTGCGCTGGCGCAGAACCCCGCGCCAGCCATGCCGGGCGCCGCAACCGCCGGCCAATCGCTGGCCTGCCCGGCAATCCTGAAGCAGACCTTCAACCGTCTGCAGGACGATTCGCCGCAGGACCTGTGCCAATACTCCGGCAAGGTAATCCTGATTGTGAACACCGCCAGCTACTGTGGCTACACCAACCAGTACGAGGGCCTGGAAGCGATGTATGCGAAGTACGCGCCCAAGGGTCTGGTGGTGCTGGGCTTCCCGTCCAATGACTTCGGCAAGCAGGAGCCGGGCTCCAGCAAGGAAATCGCCGACTTCTGCTACAACACCTATGGCGTGAAGTTCCCGATGTTCGCCAAGTCGGTGGTATCCGGCCCAACGCCGAATCCGCTGTACGTGAACCTGATCAAAGCCACCGGCAAGACCCCGGCCTGGAACTTCCACAAATACCTGATCGACCGCAAGGGCAATGTGATCGAGAGCTTCCCAAGCAAGGTCACCCCAAGCGACAAACAGCTGGTCGTCGCGATCGAAAAGGCATTGGCAAGCTAAGCAGCCTGCTGTTCACCACCCTGGGCGAGGTCGAACCCCTCGTCCAGCCAGCCGGTGATGCCGCCGGTCATGATCTTGACCGGACGGCCCAGTCTGGCCAGCCGGATGGCTGCCCGCGCAGCGCCATTGCAATGCGGGCCGGCGCAGTAGGTCACGAACACCGTCTCGGCCGGGTAGGCGGCCAGCTTCCAATATGCGTTAAGATTGCGCCATGGCCAAACATCTCGTTGTGGCGCTCGCTTACGATCGCCTTTGCACTTTCGAATTCGGCTGTACCGTCGAATTGTTCGCGCTCGACCGTCCGGAGCTGGGTGTGGACTGGTACGAATTCGCCGTCTGCGCCGCCGAGCCGGGGCCGATCAGCGCCATGGGCGGCATTACCGTGCAGGCGCCGCATGCGCCGGAGCTGCTGGAGCGTGCCGACACCATCATCATCCCCGGCTGGCGCAATGCCGATGAAGAACCGCCTGCGGAGCTGCTGGCGCAAATCCGCGCCGCGCACGCACGCGGCGCGCGCTTGTGCTCGATCTGTTCAGGCGTCTTCGTGCTGGCTGCCGCGGGCGTGCTGGACGGTCAGCGCGCCACCACGCACTGGCGCTACGCCGAGCGTCTGGCCAAGCGCTATCCCAGGATTCTGGTGCAGGAAGACGATCTGTATGTGGATAACGGCCAGCTTATCACCAGCGCCGGTTCGGCGGCGGGGCTGGACATGCTGCTGCACCTCGTCCGCCGCGATTACGGCGCGCGCGTGGGTAACCTGGTGGCGCAGCGGCTGGTGGTCGCGCCGCATCGCGAAGGCGGCCAGGCGCAGTTCCTGCCGCGTCCTATGGCGCATGACGAGCAAGGGCGCCTGTCGAAGCTGATGGACTGGCTGCGCAGCAATCCAACCTTGACCCACACCATCGCCRGCATGGCCGAACGCGCCGCCATGAGTCCGCGCACATTGCAGCGTCAATTTCAGGATGCTACCGGAATGGGGCCGATCAAATGGCTGACACGCGAGCGCGTGGCGATTGCCAAAGACCTGCTCGAATCGCCGGAGATCGCCCTGTCGCAAGTAGCGGAACGGGCCGGATTCGGCTCCGAAGAATCGCTGCGGCATCACTTCCGCCGCATCGCCTCAACCACCCCCGGAGCTTACCGGAAGGCATTCCTTGTCAGCGCCAATTGTGTGGCATAAGCTGAACGCTTTCCAAGGGAGGCTGATATGGCATACGTTGATGGCTTCGTCGTACCACTGCCGCGCAAGAATATCGATACCTACCGCAATATGGCGGAAAAATGCGGTGAAATCTGGCGCGAGCATGGCGCCCTGCAATTCCGCGAGAACATCGCTGAAGATGTGAAGCCCGGCGAGTTCACTTCCTTCCCGCAATYCGTGAAACTGGAAGATGACGAAGTCGTGGTCTTCTCATGGATCACCTTCCCTTCGCGTGCGGCGCGCGACGAGATCAACGACAAGGTGATGAAGGACCCGCGCATGAAGGACATGATGGACCCGAAGAACATGCCCTTCGACGGCAAGCGCATGATCTACGGCGGCTTCGAAACGATCGTCGATCTATAGCAATTTGGCGCGCAGGGCGCCGCGCAGCGCGTTGCACAGGACGATGTCTTCGGCATCGGCCAGCATCTCGCGCGTGATCACGCGTTCCTCCGCGCTCCATGCATCGAGAATCACCGCGCGCATCACGCCGGGCAGCAGGCCGCAGGCGAGCGGTGGCGTGAACCAGCGCCCGCCCAGTTTGACGAAGACATTGCTGCGGCCACCTTCCGTCAGTTCTTCGCGTTCGTTGAAGAACAGTTGGTCGAAGGCGCCTTGCGCTTCGGCGGCTTTCCATGCGGCGTCGTAAGCTTCGCGCATGGTCGATTTGTGGCGCAGGAAAAGCCCGCCGCTTTCGGTTGGCGTATCTGCCAGCAGCACATTCACCGGTTCCTGCAAGGGCTTCAGTTCACCTTTCTGCACCGCGAAAGCGCCCGCACTATTGGTGGCAAGGCGCAAGCGATGCGGCACGCCTGGTGGCATCGTCTGGCAAGCGACGGTGATGTAGGCACGTGCAGCGGCTTCATCCCACGCGAAGCCGAAGTAGCGCGCCGATGACGCCAGGCGTTGCAGGTGGCGCTCGATGTGGCGCGCGCCCGTTTCGCGCGTGGCGTACATGGTTTCAAACAGTTCGAAGTCGTTGGAGAGGCCGGTGAGGAAACGCGCCTTCAGCTGGCATTCCGCGAATTCATCCTGCGGATTGCTGTCGTAGACGATGCCTGCACCCACGCCCATTTCGCCGCGCCGCACGCCATCGACCGGCGCTTGCAGCGACAGGGTGCGGATCGGCACACTCAAACAGAAGTCGCCGAATTTGCGCGCCGGATCGACTGGCGCATCGAACCAGCCGATGGCGCCGGTGTAGACGCCGCGCGGTTCCGCTTCCAGCTCGGCGATGATTTCCATCGTGCGGCGTTTGGGTGCACCCGTGATCGATCCGCAAGGGTAGAGCGCAGCGAAGACTTCCTGCAACGTGGTGTCTTCGCGCAGTTGGGCTGTGACGGTGGACGTCATCTGCAGCACATTGCCGAAGCGCGTAACTTCGAACAGCTTGGGCACTTCCACCGTGCCGGTGGTGGCGATGCGGCCGATGTCGTTGCGCAGCAGATCGACGATCATCAGGTTCTCGGCGCGGTTCTTGGTATCGGCAGCCAGGGCGGCGGCGCGCTGTGTGTTTCCGACGTCGGCGTCCGCGCCGTCCGGCACGGACAGGGCAGCCGGTGCTGTGCCCTTCATTGGGCGCGCCGTCAGCGCGCCGGCTTCGTGGCGCACGAACAGCTCCGGCGACAGCGATACGATGGCGCTGCCGTCGCTCATTCCGATCAGCGCGCCATAAGGCACGGRCTGGCGAGCGCGCAGGCGCGAGTACAGGCCAAGCAGCGAGCCGAATGCGTCGAAACGCAGGCGGAAGGTGTAGTTGACCTGGTAGGTATCGCCGGCTGCAATGTAGTCGCGAATGCGTTCGATGGCGTCGGTGAATTGCGCCTCACTGACGTTGGCGTGAATGCCGCCCAGACCCGCCGGCGATTCATCTTCTGCCGTGAGCGCGGCCAGCCAGGCGCTGACTTCAGGCTGGTTCAGCACTTCGCATTGCTGGAACAGCAGCACGCGCGCTAGCGGCATCGTGTCCGCATTGGCGGCGCGCGGCGGGATGCCGACGATGTGATGGCCCAGTTCATAGCTGCCTGTGAACACGGCGTACTCGCCCCGCGCCAGCGCGGCCTGCACATCTTCCAGCAGCTGCGGCCAGTCCTCGAAGCGATGGCAGGTCAGCGTGCCAAGGTGGCCGGTGTACAGGCGTGAGCGATGCGCGCCACCCGCATTGGGGCTGGCGTCATCGAGCAGGGCAAAGCATTCAACATCCATTTAATTCAACAACAGTGAAATCTGTACAGCGGCATCCTGCGAAGGATTGAACTTGAAGCCGGTCTTCGCATAACGGTGCCAGCGTCCCAATACGAATGCGACCAGCATTGAAGCGCGTGCCGCCACATCCTCCTCATGCGCCTGGCCTTCCGATGCAGCCACACGCAAGGCTTGCTTCAGCGCCAGTTCAACGCGGTCGTAGAACTGATTCATGCGCTGCTGCAGGCGCTCGTCTTCATTGACCAGCGCATCGCCGATCAGCACGCGCGTCATGCCCGGATTGCTGCTCGCAAAATTGAGCAGCATGCCGAGCATATCGCGCGCCTGGCCCATGCCATCCGGCTGCTTTTCAGTGATCTGGTTAATCAGACCAAATACCGACGACTCGATGAATTCGATCAGGCCTTCGAACATCTGAGCTTTGCTGGCGAAATGCCGGTACAGTGCCGCTTCCGACACGTCCAGTTTCCGCGCCAGGGCGGCGGTGGTAATTTTTTCCCCTTTCGGGTGCTCCAGCATCTCTGCCAGTGCCTGGAGAATTTGCAGCTTGCGCTGGCCGGGCGGTGTGCTTGCCATAGTCCTGTGACCTGTTTATGACATTGGGTTCAGCGCAGCCGGGATAGCCGCGCGGGCAGATGTTTGACAGATTTTACTTGCACATCGACCCAAGCGGGTCGGTTCATTCGTTTTGGCAGGTGCGCCGCACCGGCAGGGTCGCTTGTTTTCAGATATTGCGTGATCCACACCGTGCGCAGTCCCAACTGATGCGCCGTGCGCAAATTGGCCAGCGTGTCTTCCACCAGGATGCAGCGGCGCGGCGTGAGTTTTTGCCTGCTCATGACCTTGCGCAGCAGATGCTTGGATGGCTTGGGCCGCAGCTTGCCATGCACCCGCATGGATTCGATCGCGATGTGATGCGAGAAGTGGCGCTGCAGGCCCATATGGCGCAGCACGCGGGTCGAGTAGCGGTGCGGCGCATTCGTCAGCAGGATCTTGCGGCCGGGCAGGCGCTCCAGCAGGCGGCCCAGGCCTTTTTCATGGCGCACTTGCGACAGCAGGTCGGGAATGTCGTGCGTAGTGTGCAGAAAGTGGTCCATGTCGACGCCATGGTGCTTCATCAATCCCAGCAGGGTGACGCCATAGCGCTTCCAGTACAGCGTGCGCGCCGCGTTGATCTGTTCCTGCGTGGCAGGCGTGCCTTCCTGGCCCAGCACGCGCGCAAGGTAGTCGTTCATGTTCGCCATGATCGCCGGGAAGATGGCGTGCGAAGCATTGTGCAGGGTGTTGTCCAGGTCGAACAGCCAGACCGGCGCAGAGGGTTTAATATTCACGACACTCATCGAAAGGAAATCATGCGACGCCAGATTATAGTGATCTTTTCCCTGCTGCTCGGATTTGCCCTTCCGGCGGCATGGGCAGAGGCGCCGAAACCCGCCGTGCAGGCGCAGCGGCACGGCGCGCTGTTCAAGCTGGAGAAGGGCGGCCATACCTCCTGGCTGTTTGGCACCATCCACGTGGGAGCACCGGATTTCTTTCCGCTGGAACCGCAGGTGATGTCAGCGCTCGGCAAATCCACCGCGCTGGCGCTGGAAGTTGATCCGCTGGGCGATCCCTCGCGCATGATGCAGGCCGTGATTGAGCACGGTTTGTACAAGCCTGGCCAGGGACCGGCACTGGAGGCCCTCAAGCCCGATTATCGTCCGCGCCTGGAAAAGCTGCTGCACCAGTACAGTATTCCCACAGCGACCGTGGAGCCCATGAAGCCGTGGATGATTGCCAGCGTGCTGACCGTCGCCGAATTCACGGCGCAGGGCTATCAGAGCGAGCTGTCGGTGGATAGCTGGCTGTCCGCGCAGGCAAAGAAGCGCAAGATCAAGGTTGTCGAACTTGAATCGGCAAGCGCGCAAATGGCGCTGTTTGACCGCATGACGGCGGAAGAGCAGGTGCGCTTCCTGGAAGAGGGCATCGACGCCATCGAAGACAAGGAACAGGCGGAGCAGGCGCGCGACATCACCGATGGCTGGCGCTACGCCGATCAGGCCAAACTGGAGGCACTGGCGAAAAAAGCCGCCGAAGACGACACCTTCTCAGGCCAGTTCGTGCAAAAGATCCTGCTGGATGAACGCAATCCGGGCCTGGCCGACGGCATCGTGAAACTGATGGCGCGCGAAAAGAACAGCTTTGCCGCGATCGGCGTTCTGCATCTGGTTGGTTCGGGGAGTGTGCCGGAGCTGCTGCGCCAGCGAGGTGTATCCGTACAGCGGATATATTGAAGAATGGTGCCCTTGACGTGGATTGAACACGTGGCCTCTCCCTTACCAAGGG
>NZ_JBFRDW010000067.1:0-14326 GCF_052113985.1 Pseudoduganella sp. RAF53_2
ACTTTGCGCCGATGATAGTGCTGCAACCAGTGTGAAAGTAGGTTATCGTCAGGCTAGTTATTGAAAAAGCCCACCAGGCGCAGACGCCGGTGGGCTTTTTTGCTTTCTGAACCCAGGACCTGAACCAGGTGGCTGCCACGATGTGGCAGCCACCCGCTTTTGCGCCGTGGGTTACAAATGTCCTATTTGAGACAAGTGTCATCAAACTGTCTCAATTCCCAGAATTTTTGACTTCGCTTCTCCCCACCCGCTAACGTGTGCCGCACGAGATGGCATAAGCCTCCGCACATCACAACGGGACATAATGGAGAACGCATGAAAATTCGCAAGACTCTGATCGCCACCGCTATCGCTCTGGCTGCAGGCCAGGTTGGCGCCGCCAGCACGATGGCATCCCCGGTTGCTTTTTCCGCGCAGGAGAAAGCCCGCCTGATTTCCGCCTTGAACAGCGAACGCGGTAAGCACGGCCTCGACGCCGACTTCGGTTTCGCCATCGCCAGCCAGCATCCCGGTGCGAAAGGGCAGGCAATCAGCCGCCTCAATCACACTTATAAAGGCATTCGCATCTTCGAATCCGAATCGGTCGTGGTGACGGACGCCGACGGCAATATCGTCAGCGAATCGATCGGCGAGCGCCGCAAAGGCCTGGCCGGCAAGCGCATGAACCTGAAGCCTGCAATTAACGAAAAGGGCGCGATCGATGTCGTGATGAAAACCGTGCCGACCGGTAGCGGCCATATCGATCCACCGTTCGCCGAACTGGTGATCTATCCGGTGGTGATGACCGAGCGCGTCGCCGGCGCCGAGAAGAAGGCGGAGAGCGAACTGAATGCGATGGATCTGCAGGACGTGGTGTCCGGCTACAAGCTGGCCTATTTCGTGAAGACCCGTATGGTGAACGGCAATAACGCCGTCTTCCACAACACCATCGTCGACGCGCAGGATGGCTCCATCATCGAGCAGTGGAATATGGTGCAGAACGTTGTGGGTACTGGCCACAGCCAGTACAACGGCGATGTGCCGGTCAACACCACGCTGAATGGCAGCACCTATTCGATGATCGACGGCACGCGCGGCACTGGCGGCACTTTCGGTGCGATGGCGATCACCAATGCGAATCACACCACCAGCGCCGGTTCGGTGTACACCAACAGCACGAATGTCTGGGGCGACGGCAAGCAGTACATCTCCGGCGGCAGCACTACTAATGCCAACGGCCAGACCGCGGCAGTCAATGCGCTGTGGGGTTTGATGAATACCTACGACATGCTGAAGAACGTGATGGGCTGGCAGTCCCTGGACGGCAATAACACCGCCACCTACATCGCCGCTCACGTCAACACGGCATACGACAACGCCTACTACTCCGACACCTGCCGCTGCATGTACATCGGTGATGGCGGCACGTCCTTCAACAGCCTCGGTTCGATCGATGTGATCGGTCACGAAATGGGGCATGGCGTTACCGCTGCAACGTCCAATCTGACCTACAAAGGCGAGTCGGGCGGTCTGAATGAATCCGCATCGGACATCAACGGCGAAGCAGTGGAAGCCTATGCGCGCAACGGCGGCACCGGCACCGTGCTGCCTGTGCCGAGTGCAAACGACTGGATGATGGGCAAGGAGATTTCGAAGAACGGCCAGCCGCTGCGCTGGATGTGGAAGCCCAGCAAAGACGGTTCAAGCCCGGATGCGTGGAGCACATCCATCAAACGTCTTGATGTGCACTACAGCTCCGGTCCGAACAACCGCATGTTCTACTTCCTGGCCATGGGGTCAAGTTCCGTCAGCACCAGCGAATACTATTCGAAGTACCTGACGCAGGCACCGAAGGCGATGACCGGCATCGGCATCGACAAGGCTTACCGCATCTGGTTCAAGGCCAATACGACCAAGTTCACTTCGTCCACCAACTATGCGGACGCGCGCAACAAGGTGCTGGCGGCAGCGCAGGAACTGTACGGCGTGAACAGCGCGGAAGCGAAGGCTGTGCAGCGTGCTTACGCTGCGATCAATGTGGGCACCGACATCGCGGAATAAGCGCCGCATCCACGAAAAAAAACCGCTGGTTTGCCAGCGGTTTTTTCATTTGAAGATCAGAACTTGTAGGCGACGCGGACGGAGACCACATTGACGCCGCTGTTCGGCTCTTTTATACCGCCGTTGGAATAGTGCTGATACTTCGCGCCTACTTCCCAATTCTTGTCGAAGGTGTAGCCTACACCCAGGTGATCGCCGAACTCGAATGCGGTGGACAGGCGGTCGCCGTCGTT
Source organism: Pseudoduganella sp. RAF53_2 (assembly GCF_052113985.1). Taxonomy (NCBI): domain Bacteria; kingdom Pseudomonadati; phylum Pseudomonadota; class Betaproteobacteria; order Burkholderiales; family Oxalobacteraceae; genus Pseudoduganella; species Pseudoduganella sp. RAF53_2. The sequence continues at coordinate 2,274 of NZ_JBFRDW010000067.1, forward strand.
ATTGTAGGTCTTCGACAGCAGGTGAGCGCCGATGCCGATCTCCGCGAAGAAGCCGGTCTTGTCGATGCTCTGGTAGCGAAGCACTGGGGTGAAGCCGATATCGGCGATGCGCTGCTTTGCGCCCGGAATGTCGTTGTACTGGCTGCCTTCCCAGTAGCCCAGTGACGCATCCCAGTAACCGGTGAGGTGGCGGCCATTCGACTCGAACCAGCTCCAGTTGGACGGCCAGTCCTTGGTAACGCCAATATGGCCCATTTTGACTTTCGCGCCGCCGGAGTATTCGGCGTACACACCGTCCACCAGATTGTCGGAAGCGAAGGCTGGTGACAGGGCCAGCGTAGCGGCAGCGGCCGCGATCAGTTTTTTCATTAGCTATTCTCTCGTGTTTTTGCTGCTGTATGCGCAGTTGCTACGGCAATGTCCCAAATTGTAGCGAGGTTCAGGAATCGCTGCTGATAACTGCTCAGTTGTTAAAATTAGCGCAATATTGTTTAAAGGGGGATTAAAGTGACCCTTCCTACACGGATTTCTTTTCTTGGCATTGGCCTGATGGGCGAGCCCATGGTACGCCGATTGCTGGCCGCAGGTTTTCCGTTACGTGCGTGGAATCGCACGCCCGGCAAAGCGGAGGCGCTGGAAGAGGCGGGTGCGCTGGCCGCGTTGACGCTGGCCGATGCGATGTCCGATGCGCAGGTCGTGATCTCGATGCTGTCTGACGGTCCGGCAGTGGGGCAGGCGATTGATGCCTGCCTGCCGTCGATGGCGCGCGGTACGCTGTGGATCGATATGAGCTCGACGCGGCAGGACGAGGCGCAGGCCTTTCACGCGAAGCTCACCGCGCATGGCTGCCGTTTTATCGATGCGCCGGTGTCCGGCGGCGTTGGCGGTGCGCAGCAAGGCACGCTGGCCATCATGGCGGGTGGCAGCGCTGCGGATTTCGCAGAGGCGCAGCCGGTGTTTGCAGCGATGGGGCGGGCGACGCTGGTTGGCCCGGCTGGCGCGGGACAGGTGGCTAAACTGTGCAATCAGCTGATCGTTGGTGGCACCATCAATATCGTGGCGGAGGCCTTATTGCTGGCGCAAGCGGCGGGCGCTGATCCAGCGGCAGTGCGCGCGGCGATACGCGGCGGCTTCGCGGAGAGCCGCGTGCTGGAGGTGCATGGACAGCGCATGCTGGAGCGGAATTTCCTGCCGGGCGGGCAGGTGCTGACGCAGCTGAAGGATCAGCACAACGTGCTCGCGGCGGCTGCAGCTGTGGGCATTGCGCTGCCGGTCACCAGCCTGGTGACGCAGCGTTATGAGTCGATCAAGGATGTGTATCCGCAGGCCGATCATTCGGCCGCCTTGCTGGCGTTGGAGCAGTTGAATCCAGGCCAGCACGTTGGCGCCGGGCCGGATAAGTTGCCGTAAGCCGCCAGCAGCGGCGGGTCGAATGACCCGCCCTACGTGGTGCGCCGGGCGCGTGCCGCTGGCGTAGGGCGGATCATTGATCCGCCATCTCAGCGCAGTGGCAGCGCCGCTTCGGCCAGGTGCACCCAGTAGCTGGCGCCGATTGGCAGCAGCTTGTCGTTGAAGTCGTAGCTGGCGTTGTGCAGCACGCAGGGACCAAGTCCGTGACCGCCGTCGCGATGATCGCCTTCGCCGTTGCCGATGAAGAGATAGCAGCCCGGTTTCTCCTGCAGGAAGAAGGCAAAGTCCTCGGCGCCCATGGTGGGTTCGACCTTATCGTCCACCTTGTCCGCGCCCACCATCGCCTTCGCGACTTCCACCGCAAACGCAGTCTCCTTCGCATGGTTCACCAGCGGCGGGTAGTTGCGTTTGAAGACAAAGTCCACTTGCGCATCGAAGGCCGTGCCGATGTTTTCCGCCAACGCCTGCATGCGCTTCTCGATCATGTCCAGCACTTCGGTGGTGAAGGTGCGCACGGTGCCGACCAGCTGCGCTTCATCAGGAATCACATTGGTCGCGCTGCCGGAGTGGATCTGAGTGATCGAGATGACCGCTGTATCCAAAGGGCTCTTGTTGCGCGTGATGATGGTCTGCCAGGCCTGAGCGATATTCACCGCGACCATGATCGGGTCAATGCCCTTGTGCGGCTGGGCCGCGTGGGCGCCTTTGCCGCGTACGGTCACGTGGAATTCGTTGGATGAAGCCATCATCGGACCTTCGCACACGCTCAGCGTGCCCGCAGCTGCGCCGGGCCAGTTGTGCATGCCGTAGATTGCGTCCATCGGGCAGCGCTCGAACAGGCCGTCTTCCATCATCTTGCGCGCGCCGGCGCCGCCTTCTTCGGCAGGCTGGAACACGAGATAGACGGTGCCATCGAAGTTGCGGTGCCTGGCCAGGTGATGCGCTGCACCGAGCAGCATGGCGGTGTGGCCGTCATGGCCGCAAGCGTGCATCTTGCCCGCGTGCTGCGACGCGTGCGGGAAGGTGTTGATCTCCTGCATAGGCAGGGCGTCCATATCGGCGCGCAGGCCGATGGCGCGTTCGGATGTGCCGTTCTTGATGATGCCGACCACACCGGTCTGGCCCATGCCGCGGATGACGGGGATGCCCCACTCAGTCAGCTTGGCAGCGACAACATCGGACGTTCTCTTTTCTTCGTAGCAGAGTTCCGGGTGCGCATGCAGATCGCGTCGGATCTGCTGCAACTCGGATTGAAACGCAATAATCGGATCGATCAGGTTCATTCTGGTGCCTCCATGGGGCCATTGTAGCCTCTGGGTGTCAGTTGGCGGAATGGTTTACGATAACGTTTTCTGCACCCGCTTCCCCGGAATTCTGATGACAAGCACACAAGTTGTTCGTGCCACCTGCCCGCACGATTGCCCCGACACCTGCGCACTCCTGGTTACCGTCGAAAACGGCGTGGCTACCGAAGTGAAAGGCGACCCGGACCATCCCACCACAGCCGGCGTGCTGTGCACCAAGGTGGCCCGCTACACCGAGCGCACGTATTCGCCGGACCGCCTGCTGCATCCGATGCGCCGCGTGGGAAAGAAAGGCGAGGGCAAATTCGAGCGCATCAGCTGGGATGAGGCGCTGGACGAAATCGCGGCGCGTCTGAAACCCCTGGCTGAGAATGAGCCGGAATCCATCGTGCCTTACAGCTATGCGGGCACCATGGGACTGGTGCAGGGCGAGTCCATGTCTTCCCGTTTCTTCAACAAGGTTGGCGCCTCGCTGCTGGATCGCACGATTTGCGCGACGGCAGGCGCCACGGGCTACAAGTACACCATTGGCGCGTCCATCGGCACGGATCTGGAGCAGTTCCAGAATGCGAAGCTGATTCTGATCTGGGGCGGCAATCCGATCGCATCCAACCTGCACTTCTGGACCCGAGCCCAGGAAGCCAAACGCCACGGCGCGAAGCTGATTGCCATCGACCCCTATCGCTCGCTGACGGCCGAGAAATGCCATCAGCACATCGCTCTGCTGCCCGGCACGGATTCCGCACTGGCTCTTGGTCTGATGCATGTGCTGATTGCCGAAGATTTGCTGGATCACGACTATATCGCGCAGTACACCGTCGGCTTTGAACAGCTGAAGGAACGGGCGGCGGAATGGACGCCGGAGCGCACCGCTGCCACCTGCGGCATTACGGTAGAAGAAGTAGTGGAGCTGGCGCGCGAATATGGCCGTACTGCCAAGGCGGGCGAGCCGGTGGCGATCCGCATGAATTATGGCGTGCAGCGCGTGCATGGCGGCGGCATGTCGGTGCGAAATATCGCCTGCCTGCCGGCGCTGGTCGGCGCCTGGCGTCACGCAGCAGGCGGCGTGCAGTTGTCGACCAGCGGTATCTTCCCGAAAAACCTGCCGGCCCTGCAGCGTACGGATTTGCTGAAGAAGCAGCCGCGCACTATCAATATGGTGACCATCGGCGACGACCTGCTGCGTCCTGCCTCGCCGGAATTCGGCCCGCAGATCAAGGCGCTGATCGTCTACAACTCCAATCCCGTGGCGGTGGCGCCGGATTCGCCGAAAGTGGCGGCCGGTTTCGCGCGGGAAGATCTGTTCACCGTGGTGCTGGAACACTTCCAGACCGACACCGCCGACTACGCCGACATCGTGCTGCCTGCGACGACCCAGCTGGAGCACGTAGACATTCACAACGCTTATGGCCACCTCTACATGATGGCTAATAATGCAGCGGTGGCGCCGATGGGCGAGTCCAAGCCGAACACCGAAATCTTCCGTCTGATCGCGGCGCGCATGGGCTTTGATGATCCGTGTTTCAAGGACAGCGATGACCAGCTGGCATCGATCGCTTTCCGCAAGAACGATGCGCGCGCGGTGCACTTTGACTGGGAGTCACTCAAGCAAAAGGGTTGGCAGAAACTGGCGGTACCAGATGCGCCCTTTGCGTATGGCAATTTCCCCACACCATCAGGAAAATGCGAGTTCTACTCGGAAAGCATGCTGCGCGATGGTCTGGACCCGTTGCCGGCCTATATTCCGAACTACGAATCGCATGCATCCAGCCCGGAACTGGCGGCAAAATACCCGCTTCAGATGATATCTCCGCCAGCCCGTAACTTCCTGAACTCGACCTTTGTCAACGTGCAAAGTCTGCGTGCAACGGAGGGCGAGCCGCACCTCGATATCCACCCTGACGATGCGGCAACACGTGGCATCAATCCCGGCGATCCGGTGCGCATCTTCAACGATCGTGGCTCCTTCGTGTGCAAGGCGCGCGTGACGGCCAAGGCCCGAAAAGGCCTGGTTGTGGGCCTCTCGATCTGGTGGAAGAAGCTGGCCAGGGATGGCAAGAACGCCAACGAGGTCACCAGCCAACGGCTGACTGACATGGGTCGCGCGCCCACGTTTTACGATACACTGGTCCAAGTGGAGAAAGCTGCTTGAGACTGATGTATGCGCACAATTGCACGCCTGAAAATACGCGCCAGATATCTGGTGACGGGGGGCGTGTGTGCCCTGGCGCTGGTGGGTTGTGCGCAGTTCAAGTATTACTTCCAGGCGGCGCAAGGCCAGTATTCGCTCTGGTCTGACGCCCGCTCCATCGACGACTGGCTGGGCGACCCGGCCACCGAGCCGAAGCTCCGGGCGCGGCTGGAAAAGGCCCGTCTGATACGCCATTTTGCAGTCAAGGAACTGCACCTGCCGGACAACGACAGCTACAAGAATTACGCCTCCCTGAAGCGGCAGTATGTGCTGTGGAATGTGGTCGCCACCCCGGAGCTGTCCTTGCGTCCCATTCAGTGGTGCTTCCCCATTGCCGGTTGCGTAAGCTACCGCGGCTATTACGATAAGGCGGATGCCGAATCCTACGCGGACGAGTTGCGCAAGGAACGCAATGACGTTTCGGTGGGCGGCGTGCCGGCCTACTCGACTCTGGGCTGGTTCAGCGATCCGCTACTGTCCACCTTCATCAACTATTCCGACGCTGAACTGGCGCGCATGGTGTTCCACGAACTGGCGCACCAGATCGTCTACATTCAGGGCGATTCCAAATTCAACGAAGCCTTCGCTACTGCGGTGGAAGAGGCCGGTGTGCAGCGCTGGCTGGACATCTACGGCAACGACGCCATGCGCGAAGCCTATGCCCGCTACAGCGCGCGGCGCCAGGACTTTCTGGCCCTGCTGGTCAGGCACCGCCAGATGCTGGCCGATAACTACGCCAGCAAATCCACGGTGAAGCACAAGCGCGAGGAAAAGGCGCGGATCTTTGCTTCGCTGCAAGACGAGTACAAGGTTCTGAAGGCAAACTGGGGTGGCTACAACGGCTACGACCGCTTCTTCGCAGAACCGCTCAATAATGCGCAATTGGCATCTGTTGCCACCTATAATGACTTGCTGCCCGGCTTCCGTGCGCTGCTTGCAAAAGAGAAAGACTTTCCGCACTTCTATGCTGCGGTGCGCAATATGAGCAATCTGCCGTCGGTTGAACGGAATGACAGACTGCAACAACTGGCGCAATCCGCGGCACATGGCGCCGAAACGACAACTGCCGCTGCGCAAAAGGAACCTAGCGGCTTGAACTGACGCTGCGCTGCAGCAGAAAGGCCGCTAGAGGACCGACACCAAATCCAACAAATCACTTGCCGAATGGCCTGCACGCACGATAGCATYTACGTTGCAGATATAGAACGGGCGTTCTTTTTTCTGACGAAGACCCGCCTGCCGCCCGGCCCTGTGCAGCCGCGCGACCCAAATACATAACGATAATTACCGAGACAAAGAGGCACAGATGGACAAAATTTGGCTGAAGTCGTACCCCCCAGGTGTTCCGTCAGAGATTGACCCCACTCAGTACCGTTCGCTGGTTCATCTGCTGGAAGAGTCCTTCCAAAAATATGCGGCACGAAATGCTTTCGTCTGCATGGACAAGTTCATCACCTACGCACAGCTGGACGACTATTCGCGCCGCCTCGGCGCCTTCCTGCAAAGCCGCGGCATGAAGAAGGGCGCGCGTGTCGCCATCATGATGCCGAACGTGCTGCAATACCCGATCGCGATTGCCGCCATCCTGCGCGCCGGCTACACGGTCGTGAACGTGAATCCGCTATACACCCCGCGCGAGCTGGAACACCAGCTGAACGACTCCGGGGCGGAAGCCATCATCATCCTGGAAAACTTCGGCCATACCCTGGAGCAGGTGCTCACCCGCACTTCGGTCAAGCACATCATCGTCGCCAGCATGGGCGAGATGCTGGGCGGCCTGAAAGGCATGATCGTCAACTTCGTGGTGCGCAGCGTGAAGAAGATGGTGCCCGCTTTTTCCCTGCCGAACGCGATGCGCTTCAAGGATGCGATGCGCCATGGCGGCGGCATGAAGCTGACGCCGGTCGAGCTGCGCCACGAAGATGTGGCCTTCCTGCAGTACACCGGCGGCACAACCGGCGTCTCCAAAGGCGCTACGCTGACCCACCGCAATATCATCGCCAACCTGCTGCAGACCGAAGCCTGGGGGCAGCCCGGCCTGAAGCGCCCGCCAGTGGTGGAGTCGATGACCATTGTCTGCGCACTGCCGCTGTACCACATCTTCGCGCTGACGGCCTGCGCGATGTGGGGCATCCGCATTGGTGCACTGAATGTGCTGATCCCGAATCCGCGCGATATCGGTGGCTTCATCAAGGAGCTGGCGAAGTACGAATTCAATATGCTGCCGGCCGTGAACACGCTGTACAACGCGCTGCTGAATCACCCCGACTTCAAGATGCTGGACTTCTCGCATATGAAGATGGCGAATGGCGGCGGCATGGCGGTGCAGCAGTCGGTGTCCGACAAATGGCTGGCCAYGACCGGCGGCGCGATTATCGAAGGCTATGGCCTGTCCGAAACCTCGCCGGTGGCGACCTGCAATCCGGCCGACAGCACGGCCTTCTCCGGCACCATTGGCCTGCCGGTGCCATCGACTGATATCGCCATCCTGGACGATGCGGGCCAGCCGGTGCCGCTCGGCCAGCCTGGCGAGATCGCGATTCGCGGTCCGCAGGTGATGGCGGGCTACTGGAACCGTCCGGACGAAACCGCGCGCGTGATGACGCCTGATGGCTTCTTCAAGTCCGGCGATGTGGGCGTGATGGACGAACGCGGCTACGTGAAAATCGTCGACCGCAAGAAGGACATGATCCTGGTCTCCGGCTTCAATGTGTATCCGAATGAAGTGGAAGGCGTGGTGGCCAGCCATCCGGGCGTGCTGGAATGCGCCTGCGTCGGCGTGCCGGACGACTACTCGGGCGAAGCGGTCAAGCTGTTCGTGGTGCGCAAGGACCCGGACTTGTCCGTCGATACCCTGATGGCCTTCTGCAAAGAGAACCTGACCGGCTACAAGRAACCGAAATACATCGAGTTCCGCGAGGAGCTCCCTAAAACGAACGTCGGCAAGATCCTGCGCCGCGCTCTGCGTGACGAGGCTCCGGCCGACAACAAGAAGGCTGCATAAAGCGCGGCCCTAGTCATGAACGAAAGATGAGGCATTGAATGGAAAAAATCTGGTTGAAGTCCTACCCCGAAGGCATGCCGACGGAGATCGACCCGTCGCAGTACCGCTCCATCACGCATTTGATGGAAGAGGCCTTCCAGAAGTACGCCGACCGCAATGCCTACGTCTGCATGGACAAGTTCATGACTTACGCCCAGCTGGACCAGATGTCCCGCCAGTTCGGCGCATGGCTGCAGTCGAAAGGACTGAAGCCGGGCGCCCGCGTGGCGATCATGCTGCCGAACGTGCTGCAGTATCCGGTGGCGATGGCGGGCATTCTGCGTGCAGGTTACACGGTGGTGAACGTCAATCCGCTGTATACACCGCGTGAACTGCAGCACCAGATCAACGACTCCGGCGCTGAAGCCATCCTGGTACTGGAAAACTTCGCTACCACCGTGCAGCAGGTGCTGGGTGCGACGCCGCTCAAGCACGTGATCGTGGCCAGCATGGGTGAGCTGCTGGGTGCCGTGAAGGGCACCATCGTCAATTTCGTCGTGCGCAATGTGAAGAAGCTGGTGCCGGCTTATTCGCTGCCGACCGCAGTGACTTTCAAACAGGTGCTGTCCGAAGGTTCGCGCATGACGCTGAAGCCGGCCGAGATCAAGCCTGACGATATCGCCTTCCTGCAGTACACCGGCGGCACGACCGGCGTTTCCAAGGGCGCCGTTCTGCTGCACCGTAACGTTGTGGCGAACGTGCTGCAGAACGAAGCCTGGCTGAATATGAAGAGCGACGGCGAACAGATGGTGTTCGTGGCTGCGCTGCCGCTGTACCACATCTACTCGCTGACCATCAGCGCCTTCATGGGCATGCGCACCGGCGGCCTGAATGTGCTGATTCCGAACCCGCGCGATATTCCGGGCTTCGTGAAGGAGCTGTCCAAGTACCGCGTTGTTGTTTTCCCGGCAGTGAACACTTTATACAACGCTTTGCTGAATAATCCCGACTTCGCAAAACTGGATTTCTCCAGCTACAAGATCGCCAACGGCGGCGGCATGGCCGTGCAGCAGTCGGTAGCGGATCGCTGGCTGAAAGTAACTGGCACGCCAATTATCGAGGGCTACGGCCTGTCGGAAACTTCGCCTGTCGCCACTGCGAACCGCGTCGATATCAAGGAGTTTACGGGTACTATTGGTTTGCCGATCCCCTCGACTGAAGTGACGATTCTGGATGATGAAGGTAATGAAGTAGCCCTTGGTACTGCTGGCGAAATCGCGATTCGCGGTCCGCAGGTGATGGCCGGCTACTGGAACCGTCCGGAAGAAACCGCAAAATCGATGACACCTGATGGCTTCTTTAAGACAGGTGACGTTGGCATCATGGACGAAAATGGCTACACTCGTATCGTAGACCGCAAGAAGGACATGATCCTGGTTTCCGGCTTCAACGTTTATCCTAACGAGATTGAAGGCGTGGTGGCGGCGCATCCTGGTGTGCTGGAAGTGGCGTGCGTCGGCGTGCCGGACCAGCATTCGGGAGAAGCCGTCAAGCTGTTCGTGGTGCGGAAAGATCCAAACCTAACAGCTGAAGCACTGATGGAGTTCTGCAAGCACGAACTGACCGCTTACAAGAAACCGAAGTACATCGAGTTCCGCGACGAGCTGCCGAAAACGAACGTCGGCAAGATCCTCCGTCGCCAGCTGCGCGACGAAAAGAAGGCTGCCTGATTTAACACAAATCCGGCCTTCGGCGCAGAAGTACAGTTTGATGATTAACCGTACACTAGCCGGAGGCCGAAATGGCATTCGCCAACCCGAACCATCTGCTGCATCTGAGCCCCGAAGGCCGCCGCCGATTGCGCGAGCTTGAGGGCGCTCACGACGACATCGACTCCTCCTTCAGTGAATCCATCCGCGTGGTGGAACGCGCCGTGCAGCGCCAGATCAGTCATCAGCACCTGACGCAGGAACAGTTCGACGCGCTGGTCAGCTTTACTTTCAATACCGGCGCCAGCGGCGCGATGCTGGTGCTGCGCCGGGTGGACGCAGGCGACTTCGACGGCGCTGCCGATGCGATGGAGCGCAGCATCCACGCCCACGTGGACGGCAAAGTGGTGCGCGTGTCCAGTCTGGCCGAACGCCGGCGCGAGGAAAGCGCGCCATTGCGAAGCTGATGGCGCGGCGCGCCCGGTTGGGCGTGCCGCTGCACCTCAGCTAGACGGTGGCAGGACCGGCTACTCCTGACCTGCGAATTGCTTACGATGGTTTCATCGTACACATTGCGTGTGCCCTTCAACAGATCCAATTCCCTGGAAAACAGGGACCCACTTTACTGAGCAATCAATCCGGGCTGTCCGTCGCGGACGGTAAAGGATGCGAGCGTGGCTACGTTGCTGGCCTTGTCGCGTACATCGTCCAGCGCCTGGAACTGGACTGTGCAGCGCTCAGGACGAATGTCGAACAGCATGAAACCGCGCCGGTCGCTGCGGCCGAACTTCAGCGCCGGGTTCATGGCGACATACTGTGCGGTGCGCTCCTGAGGGCGAGAACTGGACGTGATCGACGTACCGCAGAATTCGGTCGCCACCAGGCGGTTGCCGTCGCCACGCGGGCGTGTCGCATCGCGCGCCAGTTCAGCGGCATAGAAAGTGTGTACGTCGCCGGACAGCACCAGCGGATTGCTTGCACGGCTGGATTCCAGCGCATCCAGCAAACGCGCACGGCCGGCCGCGTAACCATCCCAGCCATCAGTCCAGAAGCGTCCATCACCGTCGCTATGGATTGGCACTTGCGAAGACTGCGCCATCAGCGTTTGCTGCGCGAGGATATTCCACTGCGCGCGTGAGCTTTGCAGTCCTTCTGCCAGCCATGCTTCCTGCTGCATGCCCAGCATGGTACGGCGCGGATCGGCCAGCGCGGCGCAGGCGCGCCGATACACGGAAGACGAGCCGCCGCGTCCCTGTGGCTGGCAGGCATGCACGGAACGGTACTGGCGCGTATCGAGCACGTGGAAGCGCGCCAGTCTCCCCCAATCGTAGCGCTGGTACATGCGCACTTCGCCCAGGCCGGGCGTAAAGTTCAGGCGCACCGGCTGATGTTCGTAGTAGGCTTGATAGGCTGCGGCGCGGCGCTGCGGGAAATTTGGCGACAGCAGTTCGTCGTGCAACGGATCGTAGTCGTTGGAGACTTCGTGATCGTCCCAGGTCACGATCCACGGCGCTGCCTGGTGCGCAGCCTGAAGATCGGGATCGGACTTGTACTGCGCATAGCGGGTGCGGTACTCGGCCAAAGTGAAGCTTTCATCGCGGCGCACGGCGTGCGCGGGATGTTCCAGGCTGTAGTGTCCCCATTCGTAAATGTAATCGCCGAGGAAAGCCACCAGATCCGGCGCAGCCGCTGCAATATGGCGATGGGCGGCGTAGAAGCCGAAATCCCAGTGCTGGCAGGAGGCCGCAGCCAGCTTCAATTGCATCGGCTGCTCGCCTGCGGCGGGCGCGGTGCGCGTGCGCCCGACCGGGCTGACCGCGTCGCCCAGCATGAAGCGGTACCAGTACCAGCGTCCGGCGCGCAGACCACGCACGTCGACGTGCACACTATGCGCCAGTTCCGGCGCGGCGGTAGCTGTGCCGCGCGCGGCGATGTTGCGGAAGGCTTCGTCCTCCGCCACTTCCCAGCGCACGGCCATGGCAAGGGACGGAGTGCCCGCCGCGTTCAATGGGTCATGCAGGATGCGGGTCCAGAGGATGACGGAATCGGGCAGTGGCGAGCCGGAAGCGACGCCGAGGGAGAAGGGATAAGCGCCGTTGCCATGGCGCGCAGCCTGGGTAGGGAAGGCGCCGGCTTGCGCCATCGCGGCAAGCGCCGCGAGCCGGGCGCCGCGCAACAGCAGTTGTCGGCGCCCCTGATCCATCAATGTTCGAGCAGGCTTTCGATCGGCGGTACCTGGCGCGGTTTGCGGTCCGGGCCGGTGGCCACATAGGTCAGAATGGCTTCCGTGACCTTCACCGTCACGGCTTGCAGGCGGTTGCGCTCCGCGTAGACTTCCACCTTCACAGTGATCGAAGTGTTGCCGACTTTGACGATGTCGGCGTAGAAGGACAGCAGATCGCCCACAAACACGGGCTGCTTGAACAGGAATGAATTCACCGCCACCGTTGCTACGC
>NZ_JBFRDW010000068.1:0-13991 GCF_052113985.1 Pseudoduganella sp. RAF53_2
AGCAGTGGCAGCCCGCCAGGAGCTGTCGCCCGCAGCGGCTTTGACCCGCCCGCACCTGGCCCTGGTCGAAAGGCCCGGTCCCGTGACTGAGCGCAAAGCCCTGTCGTTGGCCCCGATCGAGCGCGTGCGCTCGACCTCTGCGACCCTGCGCCGCATCGAGAACATGCAAAAGCTGATTGGCGAACTGCAGAACCATGAAATGCTGGCGGACGAAATCGCCTGGTTCCTGAAGTTTTCGCCGTCCGGCGCTCGCAAATATATCCGCGACCTGCGCGACGCAGGCGTGATCGAACTGGCTCGTTATATTGAAGGTACCGCCACCTACCTGGGCAAGGCTGTCTACCAGCTGACCCCGGATGCCGAGCGCGTCAAAGCCTTCCTGGCTGCGATCGCCCAGCCGAAGCGCGAAGGTGCGCCGCCACGCAAGGAACGCCCCAGCCTGCGCGAGCAGAGCATGGCCGGCAATGGCCGCCATTTCCATATCCTGGCCGATGATACCCATTACGCCATTCGCGTGAACCGCGGCCCGGTGACCCGCGATCCGCTGGTTGCCGCGCTGTTCGGTGCGCCCGCTTCGCTGCAAAAGGCGCAACCGTAAAGATCGGTGTAAGCTTCCATTGTCGGCATTGAAATGCCGACAGCCAGCCTCATCTGTGGCGGACGAGTTCTGTTATGGACGGCCTTATGGAAGCTTTGATCTGGTTGACTTTGGCGGTGCTGGCTTTGTCGGCGCCGTATTGGTATCCGCGCCTGACCCTGAAGCGGGCGCTGTCCCGGCCTTTGCCGGCTTCCGCCTTGGCTATTCTCGAGCGAAATATTCCCATCTACGGCCGCATGGCCGCGCCGCTGCAGCAGCAGTTGCAGCGTCTGATCCTGCAATTCCTGCACCAGAAAAAGTTCATCGGCTGCGCCGGTCTTGAAGTGACCGAGGAAATGCGCGTCACCATTGCCGCCCAGGCTTGCCTGCTGCTGCTGAACCGTCCCTCCAAAGTCTACCCAGCCCTGCACAGCATCCTGCTGTATCCCGGCGCTTTCATTGCCAATCGTCCGGAGACGGGACCGGGCGGCGTGATCACCGATGCGCGCCAGCAGATGCTGGGCGAATCGTGGAAGGATGGCCGCGTGGTGCTGTCCTGGGACGACGTGCTGCGCAGCTCCTACGACTGGCCGGAAGGACACAACGTCGTGCTGCATGAATTTGCCCATCAGCTGGACAGCGAATCGGGCGCCAATAACGGCGCGCCTTACCTGGGTAGCCAGGACAGCTACCGCAGCTGGTCGCAGGTGCTGTCGCGCGATTTCGATGCGCTGCGCCGCGATGCCTATTTCGGCCGCCACGACAGCGTGCTCGATCATTACGGCGCCACCAGTCCCGCCGAATTCTTTGCCGTCGCCACCGAAACCTTCTTCGGCAAGCCCTGGCAGCTGGCCGAGCGCCACGCCGAGCTGTTTGGCGAGCTGCAGAAATACTACCGTGTCGATCCGCGCGAATGGCTGCCTGCACCGCCGCCGCCGCAACCCGAGCCAGTGATGCTCGCCATGCCCGTCCCGTCGCGCTCCTACGCGTGGGCCAACTGGTAGCAGGCCATGGAGTTTGAAGACTTCGAATTCTTCACCTCCGAATCCCCGCAGCGGGCTACCGAGCCCGCGTCGCCCCTGCAGCGCCTGAAGTACCTGGTCGATAACACGCCGGCCATCATCTACGCCACCGTGCCGTCGGGCGACTTCAAGATGACTTTCGTCAGCAACAATGCCTTCAATGTGCTGGGCTACCGGCCGGAGGACATGCTGGCGGACCCGAACTTCTGGTTCGACCATATTCATCCCGATGACGCGCCCACGATCGTTTCCARCCTGGCCAGCATCTTCACGGAAGGCGAGCGCACCTATGAGTACCGCTTTCGCGCCGCCGATGGCCGTTATCTGTGGATGCACGACCAGCTGCGCCTGATCCGCGACGAAGCCGGTGCGCCGCTGGAGGTGATTGGCTCCCTCACCGACATCACCGCGCAGCGCGAGCTGATCACCCAGCTGCGCGAGGCGCATGAACAGCTGCTGCAAGCGGAGAAGATGGCGTCCATCGGCCAGCTGGCGGCCGGCATCGCGCACGAGATCAATAACCCGGTCGGCTTCGTGAATTCGAATATGGGCACCATGGCCTCCTATGTCGGCACGCTGTTCTCGGTGATCGACGCCTACCAGCAGGCCAGCGCCGACCAGCCGGCGGTGCAGGCGCGCGTGCTGCCAGCGCTGCAGCACGCCGACCTCGATTTCCTGAAGGACGACACACGCGCCCTGGTGCGCGAATCCCTTGACGGCCTGCGCCGCGTGCGCGACATCGTGCAGGCGCTGAAAGACTTTTCCCACGTCGGCGAAACGGAATGGCAGATGGCCAATCTGCACCAGGGCCTCGACAGCACGCTGAACATCGCCCACAACGAGATCAAGTTCAAGGCCACGGTGGAAAAGCATTACGGCCCGCTGCCGCTGGTGCGCTGCCTGGCTTCCCAGCTGAATCAGGTGTTCATGAATTTGCTGATCAATGCGGCGCAAGCCATCAAGGATCACGGCGTCATTCGCATCATTACAGGCACGCGTGAGGGCTGGGTGTGGGTGCGGATTCAGGACAATGGCGTTGGCATCGCGCCCGAAAATCTGAAGCGGATCTTCGTGCCCTTCTTCACCACCAAGCCGGTTGGCAGCGGAACGGGGCTGGGGCTGTCGCTGTCCTATGGCATCGTCAACCGCCACGGCGGACATATCGAAGTGATCTCGGAAGTGGGGAAGGGCACAGCCTTCACTGTGCACCTGCCGGTCAGCCCGCCGGGTGCCGCTGCCTGACCCAGATCGGCAAGCGCGCGCCGCTTTTCTTCTCGAAGTCCTGCACTTGCTGGATCATGCGCGCATCGAGCGTGTGGTCGGCGGCCAGCAGCATCAGACCATCGCGGCTCACCAGGTCGCGCGCCAGCACCATGCCGGGCATCAGCTCGCCGGAAAGAAGCTCCACGCCATTCGGCTCCTCGCCGGCCGGCGTGCCGCCATCGATGATCTGGCGGAAGGCCATCACCACGGCCGGGTCATAGCGCTTGCCGCTGGCGTCTAGAATCAGGGACTTTGCTTCCTCAGCCTTCACATGGCGCTGCACCAGCGCGCCTTGCTGCAGATTGTAGTAATCGGTTGCCAGCGCCAGGATGCGCGCGCCCATGGGAATCGCAAAGCCGATCAGACGGTCCGGATGGCCATTGCCGTCGAAGCGCTCCATCTGCGAGCGCAGAATGGATGCCACACCGTGCAAGTCGTTCAGCGGCATCAGCAGGTGCTCGGCAAACAGGGGATGTTTGCGGTACTGCGCCAGCTTCTCGCCTTGCAGCAGGGTGACGGGCGTCTTCAGCATCTCGTCCGAAAAGCCGATGCGGCCTAGGTCATGCAACAGCGAGGCGATGAACACGTCCTGCACTTCCCTGGCATCGAGCTTGAGCTGAATGGCGATCTTGCGCGCCAGATCGGCCACCTGGCGCGCGTGGCCGGGCAGGCTGCTGCCGCGCATTTCAACGATGCCCGACAGGATCTTGATCGTGGTGAGGAAGTTTTGCTTCAGCTTTTCGTTGGCCGAGACAGCGGCATCGTGGGCCAGCTTGAGTTGACGGGTGCGTGCCTCCACCTTCTGCTCCAGCGAGTGGTTCAGCTCCACCAGCTCCGCGTGCTGACGCCTGGTGAGTGCCTCCAGCTCGTGGCGTTCCAGCGCGTGGCGTACCACCAGCAGGATATCGTTGTCGTCCCAGGGCTTGGTGATGTAGCGGTAGATCTCGCCCTTGTTGATGGCGTCGAGGATGGATTGAATATCCGAATAGCCCGTCAGCAGCAGGCGCACCGTGTCGGGCCAGCGCTCGCGCACCTTGGCGAGAAAGCGCGCGCCGTCCATTTCGGGCATGCGCATGTCCGAGATCACCAGATCCACCGGCTCGCTCTCCAATACCTGCAAACCCTCCGCGCCGCTTTCGGCGGTCAGCACCCGGTAGCCCTTGCCGCGAAACAGGCGGCGCAGCGAGGACAGAATATTCGGCTCATCGTCCACGCACAGCAAGGTGGACGAACTGGCTTCGGCGGCGCTTGGCGCGGCAGAATTCATGGGCGAGTCTCCTGTTCGGGCGGGTGGCGGATCGGCAGCGTGATACGGAAGCAAGTGCCTTTGCCGGGCGTGGAATCCACTTCGATGCGGCCATGGTGTTTCCGGATGATGCCGTAAGCCAGCGAGAGCCCGAGTCCGGTCCCCTTGCCCACGGGCTTGGTGGTAAAGAAGGGATCAAAGATGCGGCCCAGGTTTTCCTGTGCGATGCCGCTGCCGTTGTCGCTGACGGTCAGCCAGACGTTCTCGCCTTCGCGGCCGGTGCACAGCTTGATGCTGCCACGCTGCGCACCAATGGCCTGTGCCGCGTTGACCACCAGGTTCATCACCACCTGATTGAGTTGCAGGGGCAGGCATTCGATGTCGGGCAGGTCGCCGTATTCGCGCACCACTTCGGCGCGGTACTTCACTTCGTTGGCCACGATATTTAGCGTCGAATCGATGCCCTGATGCAGATTGGCCCACACCCAGTCCTGCTGGGTATCAAGGCGCGAAAAGTCCTTCAGGTCCTGGACGATGTGGCGCACGCGCACGATGCCTTCCTTCGATTCCTGCATCAGCGAGGGGATGTCTTCGCGCAGGAAGCCCAGTTCGACCTGGTGCCGCATGGAACGCAGGCGCTCGGCCACTTCCGGCGACGCGATGCTGCCTTCGGCTTGCTGGTAGGCGTCCAGCATGGCGAAGAGATTATCCAGATAGCTTTGCAGGGTGCCGAAGTTGGAAAAGATGTAGCCGATCGGATTGTTGATTTCGTGCGCCACGCCGGCGGCCAGCTGGCCGATGGACGCCATCTTCTCCGACTGCACCAGCTGCTGCTGGGCCTTGCCAAGCTGTTCGTTGAGGTCGGTGAGTTCCACGTTGCGGCGGCGCAGTTCATCTTCGGCCTGCTGGCGCTGGCGGATGTCTTCCTCCAGCTTGGCGTTGAGTTCCGCCAGCTGCGCGGTGCGTTTGAGAACCACATGCTCCAGCGTGTCATGGGCGCGGCGCAATTCGTTTTCCGCCACGCGCCGCTCGGTCACGTCGCGCAGGCTCTGGATGGCGCCCACCAGTTCGCCGTTGGGGCCGCGCAGCGGTGCGGCGGTGAAGTTCAACCAGTGGCCGGCCTCGCCGAGATTAGGGAAGAAGTCTTCCGCCTCGTAAGCGCCGGAAATCAGGGCGGAGTGCTTGTGTTTGCCGCGGTAGTAATCGTCATCCGCCGGATCGACGCCGGAAACGATCAGGTCGGCCAGCAAGGGACGCGGGCGGGCGTAGAACGCTTGCCAGTGCTTCGTTGTGCCGACCATTTCGGCGGTGCTCCAGCCCAGCAAGTGTTCGCAGGCTTTATTCCAGTGCGTCACCACATGGTCGGTGCCGATCACGAAAGTCGCTACCGGATGTCCGTCCAGCAGTTCGGACAAGGCGATGGCCGTTGGCTGCACGGCCGTCTGGAGATCGTCCGGACTTTCGTTATAGAAGCTACTCATGGCAAAGTGGCATCTTATTTGGAATTTTTATTATACGGCTGTCATCGCCAAAAGGGCTGTGTGCGTCCGCGTACAGTGCGCAACGGGTGGGCACGGCAAGCTGGGGGCATTTTTCACTCTGGCAGGAGAGCGATATGAGCAAAATCATCGCAGCCCATCTACAGTTGCAAGACGAAATTGACCGTGCGCGCGAATCGCTGCGCGCGGCCGGATTTGCGGACGATCGCATCAGCAGCTTTTATGTGAACACCCAGGGTCAGCACGCCGTCATCCCTCTCGGCGGCGATCGCGATAATTCCCCCGGCGCCAAGGAAACCCCGGCCGGTGTGGGTGAAGGCGTGGCGGCAGGCGCCGCCATTGGCGCGGCACTGGGCGCGGCGACCATCCCCCTGACCGGCCCGCTTGGTCCGGCGCTGGGGGGACTGGTGGGCGGGCACGTTGGTTCGCTCTACAGTTTCTCCCACATGAAGGATGCGGGAGAGAAAGAGGAGGGCGGCAGCGTCGCCAACCAGGTTGAGCCGCGCAAGGCCGGCATGATGATTGCGGTCGCGGTGGACGACCAGACTGAACAGCAGGCCATCGATATTTTCCGCCAGTTGGGTACGCACCACATCGAGCGCGCAGACGGACACATCGAGAACGGTGACTGGAAGGATTTCGCCGTATTATCGGTTCCGCAGTGGGTGTGAAGTCTGTTGCGGCCCACTAACACTGTCCTGAACTAAAGTAATTGCCGGTAACGAGAGTTGC
This sequence comes from Pseudoduganella sp. RAF53_2, assembly GCF_052113985.1. Classification (NCBI taxonomy): domain Bacteria; kingdom Pseudomonadati; phylum Pseudomonadota; class Betaproteobacteria; order Burkholderiales; family Oxalobacteraceae; genus Pseudoduganella; species Pseudoduganella sp. RAF53_2. The sequence goes on from NZ_JBFRDW010000068.1 coordinate 6,340, forward strand.
TACAATAAAGTGAGCATCAGGCGTCATTGAACCGCTTGGACTAGACGCAGATCAACAGCCCTGGAGTGCTGACCAGTACATTATCTGCCAGAAGACTGCATACGCTTTTTTGAAGAGGGAGAGCGTCAATGACACAGGCATGGGTATTGCTCACGCGGCCGGATGGCCGTGATGTATCGGCCCCGACGGAAGCCCAGCTTGCCGCGGCCCTGGCAGAAGTGTATGGCGGCAAAATTGCCGCCCCCGACGGCACGCCCGGTTCGGCGGTGCTCAAGTTCGGTTATGACGATGGCTTGATGTACCAGGTCGAAGTCGCCACGGGCGGCACCGTACGTTTCGAAGAATGGTCGGACCGCGATTGCGAAATTGCGCTGGCCAGCCCGCGCCATATGTCCTGCGGCCAGGACGATGCTTTGCAGTTGTGGAAGCTGCTGGCGCAGCGCCAGGTGGCCAAGATCCGCAGCCTGCCCTGGCTGTCCGAGGATTAATGCGACAGCAGYACCGGTAAGGTCATTGCATCGAGCACGGTGCGCGTGACGCCGCCCAGCAGGGATTCGCGGAAGCGCGAATGTCCGTACGCCCCCATCACCAGCAAATCGCAGCCGCGCTCGCCAGCCAGTGCGAGCAGGTGCTCCCCCACATTGCCGGGACGCTTCAGCAAGCCCTGGCGCTCCGACTGCTGCAGCACCAGTTGCGCGTGAATGCCGTGGCGCTCCAGCCAGGCCTGCACTTCGCTGCCTGGCGGATCGCCATAAATGCCGGGGCGTTCCTCCGCATCGAAAATCGCAATCGTCACGCTCTCTGCGCGCAGCAGCAGGGGCAGGGCGTCGTCCAGCGCACGCGCGGCTTCCTTGCTGGCGTTCCAGGCGGCGAGGATGTGGCGGCCGGGCGCCGGTCCGCCCGCGCTGGCCAGACCGGCCGAATCGACCGCAATAGCGGACGAAGTGCGCGCGCTGTAAGGCAATATCAATACCGGTTTGCCTGAACCGCTCAGCACTTCGGCCGGCACATCAGGGCCGCCGCGCTGCTGGGGCGCGGACTGGCCGATGACGACCAGATCCGCATGGCGGGCCATCAGGCTGATGCCGGCGCCGGGCTCATCGTCCAGCACGCGCTGCTCGAAAGATTGCACGCCAACGTGGCGCAGGCGGGGCGCGAATTCGGCCAGTGCGTGGGCTGCGCGCTCGCGCAGCACGTCGAGATGGCGGACCAGGTTGGGATCTTCTTCATCCACCGTTTCGCCCTGGTACAGGAAGCGTGAAATGCCGGTGGTGGACACGCCGATCACATGCGCGCCCTCCTGCAGCGCAAGTTCGGCCGCCATCAGGATGCGCGCCGCCGAATGGGGCGCCTCATCAGCATGCACGAGAATGGTCTTGTAGCCCATGAGGCCATTATAGGCCGTGCGCCAGAACCGCTGCGCACGCTGGCACAGAACCGCTGCGCACGCTGCCACAGGACCGCGCCCGTGACGCATCATATCGCGCCCGTGACGCATCGTAGGGCGGGTCATTGACCCGCCACCTAGCGGATAGCCTTCTCCAGCCTGGTCTGGCAAGCAATGCACAGACCCGCCTCAGGGCGCGCGTTCAAGCGCGAGAACGGAATCTCCGCGTCGCAGTTCTCACACAGGCCGTAGCTGCCATCCTCGATCTTGGCGAGCGCGTGGCGGATACAACTGAGCTGATTGAGCTTGTGTTCATCAGCCTCCAGTTCCAGCTGATTCAGCGTGCGATTGCTGGCGCTATCGGCCGGCGAGGTTTCGATTTCCTCGACCGCCTGGGCACGCGTGACGATGCCCTCGACGCGGTCGCCGAGCTGGTTCAGCAGCGCGACTTTGCGCTGCTCCAGTGCTGCCTGTAACGACGCAAGCTGTTCTGGCGTCAATCCATTCATGGCGGCCCCCCCGCGGGCAGATTTACTGTTTTAGCGTACTGTCGGTCATGACCATCCAGGGCGCACCGAACTGGTCAGTGACCATGCCGAAGCTGCTGGCCCAAAACGTCTGGCCGAGCGGCATGATGATCCTGCCGCCGCGCGCGAGGGCGTCGAAGATGCGCTGGGTTTCCGCATCCGTGGGCGTGGACAGCATGATGGAAACACCTTGCATGCCGTGATAAGGGACGTGCGGCGGACAATCGGACGCCAGCAGCATATTGCCGCCTACCATCAACGACGCGTGCAGGGTCTTGTCCTTCCAATCCTCGGGCACGTCGGCTTCCGCCGGACTGCCCCGGAAGGGCCGGATCATGAGCTCGGTAGCACCGATATGTTCCCGGTAATACTCGAACGCTTCCCTGCAATTGCCGCCATACGTCAGGTAGGGGGTAAGTTGCGCCATGGTAGGTCTCCGAATTTTGTTGTCCGGAAGACCATTGTATGCCTGCTGCGGAGTTTATGCACTCCTGTCATCATGCAGTGCTGCGAGGTGGGTGCGCAGGTTCTGCAACGGGTCGGCCAGATGCTCGGGGCGCATGGCCACCACTGCAGCGGCCACGCCCAGCAAGTCGGCCGTGATGTCGGCCAGATCCTTCATCACGTCGATGCGGCGGATGGTGAGACGGGTCTTGGCCGCCAGGTCCAGCAGCTCCTGGCGCGTGGCACCCATGCCCTGCAGCGAGACGGTGGCGGCATCGATATACAGGCTGTTGGCCTGCTGGCGCAGCGCGACTTCGTTCTCGAACAGAGCCTGGGCAGCGCCTTGCGACAGCCCGCCCTGCATGGGCTGCTGGCGGCGCAGGGCGCGCATCAGGCGGGAATGCAGTTCGTCGGCGCAGGCGGACAGGCTGTCGGCCAAAGCTTCCAGGTCTTGCGGCAGGCTGGCGGTCAGGCTCATGGACGGGCTCCTTGCAGTGCGGCGGTTGGCGTGCCGGTTTCAATGGCGGGGGCTGCTGGATCGAGGGCGCGATAGAGCGCCAGGTGTCGCTCACGCAGATCATCCACGTGTTTTGCTGCAAGCGTGTGACGCAGGCTGATCAGGCGATATTCGGTGGTTTTTTCCTGCTGGTGGGACTTGGCCAGCGCCGCCAGCAGGCGGTCGTGGGGATCTTCGGCAAAAGGAATTTCCGATTCCAGCATCCCCATCACGATGCGTTCTTCGTTTTCATTATTTTTGCTGAAGTAGCGTAGCAGGGTGTGCATGGCATCCAGCGCATCCTGCAGTGGCTGGTAGCCTTCGCGCAGCAGGGCTTGCACCGCTTTGTCCTGCTCACGCGTGCCCGCTGCGCGCAGCAGGAGCCGCGAAAGCGCGTTGTAGGCGTTGACGTGGCGCTCTTCCAGACCAGTGCCGGGCCAGGCTTTGATGCTGGTGGCCATTGCCTTGTTTTCGGCGCTGAAGTCGTAGCGTCCGTGCGCGGCCAGCTCACCCAGCGCGTGAAGATAGCTGCTGACGGCGTCGTGCAGCGCGATGAAATCGGGATAGGCTTCGTGGCGCTTGATGTCGATCACCCGCTCGCGCGCCTCGGCTTGCGGCGAGAGATAAGGCTGCTCGCGTTTGTAGGTATCGCGGAAGCGCGCGCTGAGATCGACGAAGCCGGCCAGCTTGGGCGCCTGGTCGGCAAAGTCGCGCACCTGATTGAGCCGCGCGTTGCTGGCGCAGCCGCTCAGGGCCAAAAGCAGGGTGAGCAGGACGATGGGACGCATGGCGACCTCCATGACAGAGATCCCATCTTGATCCTGCTGCGGCCGGCGGCGTTTGCGCCAGCGCAAAGATGCGGTTCAGGCCGTGCGTGGCAGCCAGCCCAGGCTGGCTTCAGTGCTGGCCGATGGTATGTACTCGCAACCGATCCAGCCGCCGTAGCCGAGTTCATCGAGCAGGCGGAACAGGTGAGGGTAGTTGATTTCGCCCGTGCCCGGCTCGTGGCGGCCTGGCGTATCAGCCAGCTGCATGTGGCGGATATGCGGCAGGCAGGCGCGGATCGTGTTGCTCAGCTCGCCTTCCATGCGCTGCATGTGATAGATGTCGTATTGCAGGCCGAGATTGGGGCGCGCCGCTTCGGCCAGAATCTCCAGCGCCTGCCGGGAGCCGTTCAGGAAGTAGCCGGGAATATCGTAGCTGTTGATCGGCTCGATCAGCACGTCGATGCCGTGCGGCGCGAACTGATCGGCGGCGTACTGCAGGTTGGCGATGTAGGCTTCCCGTGCGCGTTCGGGCGCGAGGCCGCCAGGCAGGATGCCGGCCATGCAGTGCACGCGCGGGACCTTCAGTTCGGTGGCATATGCCAGCGCGGTGTGAATGCTGGCTTTGAATTCGTCGACGCGGCGCAGATCGCAAGCCATGCCGCGCTCGCCCGCATTCCAGTCGCCGGGCGGCGTGTTGTGCAGCACGAGTTGAAGCTGATGACGTTGCAGGCGCTCGGCGATATCGTCGGCGTCGAAGGCGTAGGGGAAGAGGAATTCAACGGCGTCGAAGCCGGCGTTGCGGGCTGCTGCAAAGCGCTCGATGAAGGGCACTTCGGTGAACAGCATGGACAGATTGGCGGCGAATTTCGGCATGGCTCAGCATGCTACCACGACAGGGCTATGCGCTACGTCGAAGCAAAGAAGAACCCACGGCAGATGCAGGTGTCAGCCACATCGTGGCTGACACCAGGTTTCGGCCGTGGGTGTTGCTTAGCGTCCGCCGGCGCGCGGGCCGTTGCGTGGGCCGCTCGGGCGCGGACCCGCAGGGCGCGGGCCGTTGCGGCGGATGCCGTCCACCGGACCTGCCGCGGAACGCGGTGTGCCGTTGCTGCCGTTGGCCGCGCGCTGGCCGCCGTTGGAGCGCTGGCCACCGTTGCCGCCACTACCATTGGCACGCTGCTGGCCGTTGCCACGTCCACCGCCATTGCCACCGCCGCCGTTCGGGCGTGGATTGCGGTGATGGCCGGTACCGCTGCGCAGCTGGATCGGTTGTGCTTTCGCGTTCGGGTCCGGCTCGAAGCCCGGAATCACTTCGCGTGGCAGCGATTGCTTGATCAGGCGCTCGATATCGCGCAGCATGACGTGCTCGTCCACGCACACCAGCGACACGGCTTCGCCCGTCGCACCAGCGCGGCCGGTGCGGCCGATACGGTGCACATAATCTTCCGGCACATTCGGCAGGTCGTAGTTGACCACGTGCGGCAGCTGGTCGATGTCGATGCCGCGCGCGGCGATATCGGTCGCAACCAGGCACTGCAGGGTGCCGTCCTTGAACTCGGCGAGGGCGCGGGTACGGGCGCTCTGGCTCTTGTTGCCGTGGATGGCCATGGCATTGATGCCGTCCTTGCCCAGCTGCTCGACCAGCTTGTTGGCGCCGTGCTTGGTGCGGGTGAACACCAGCACCTGCGTCCACTTGTGGGTGCGGATCAGGTGGGACAGCATCGGATGCTTCTTGTCGCGGTCGACCGGGTGGATCTTCTGCGCGATGACTTCCACGGTGGAATTGCGGCGTGCGACTTCGATGGTGGCCGGCTTGTCCAGCAGGCCATCGGCCAGCGCCTTGATCTCGTCGGAGAAAGTAGCGGAGAACAGCAGGTTCTGGCGCTTGGCCGGCAGGGCAGCGAGCACTTTGCGGATGTCGCGGATGAAGCCCATGTCCAGCATGCGGTCGGCTTCGTCCAGGATCAGGATCTCGATCTTGTCCAGGTTGACGGTGCCTTGGGCCAGGTGGTCCAGCAGGCGGCCCGGTGTGGCGACCAGGATGTCGACGCCGTGCTTCAGCAGTTTGATCTGTGGATTGATGCTCACGCCGCCGAAGATCACCGCCGAATTCAGGCGGGTGTGCTTGCCGTACATCTTTACGCTTTCCTCGACCTGGGCCGCGAGTTCGCGGGTCGGGGTCAGGATCAGGGCGCGGATCGGTCGTGGCGACGTGTTATTGGTCAGCTTGATGCCGAGAGCGTCGGTGGAGAGGCGGTGCAGCACCGGCAGGGTAAAGCCTGCGGTTTTGCCGGTGCCGGTCTGGGCACCCGCCAGCAGATCGCCACCGTTCAGCACCGCAGGGATCGCCTGCGTCTGAATCGGGGTCGGCGCCGTGTAGCCGGTTTCGGTCACGGCACGGACGATCGCCTCGGACAAACCAAGTTGGGAAAAGGACATAGTTAATTCTTAAAAATGGATGTATTGCCGAGTGGCAACTCATCAGTCAGTATAGCAGCAATCTGGGAATAATTGACGTGCGGAAACAACAGAAAATGGGGACGTAACACATTTTCAAGTTAAATGTGTTACGTCCCCATTTTCTGAAACCCAGGGCGAACCCCAGGTGGCAGGCACATCGTGCCTGCCACCGGTCTTTGCCGTGGGTTCTTAAATCAGGCGAATTCGGCCAGCAGAGGCACCATCTGGCCAAAGACTTTCGGGCTGGCGGCGATGATGTGGCCGGTATTCATATAGTTGGACTCGCCATTGAACTCGCCGGCGATGCCGCCAGCTTCCGTTACCAGCAGGGCGCCGGCGGCGATATCCCAAGGTTTCAGGTTCTTCTCGTAGTAGCCGTCCAGGCGGCCGCATGCCACGTAGGCCAGGTCCAGCGACGCGGCGCCGGCACGGCGGATGCCGTGCGAACGCTCAGCCATGATGGTGAACATCTTGGCGAATTCGGCGATGGCGGCCGGGCTGCCTGGCTTGTAGCCCGAAGCCAGCAGGGCGCCGCTGATGCGGTCCAGCTTGTTCACGCGGATGCGCTTTTCGTTCAGGTAGGCGCCGGCGCCCTTGGTGGCGGTGAACAGGTCGTTGTGCACAGGATCGTAGACGACGGCCTGGGTCACCACGCCTTTTTGCTGCAGGGCGATGGAGATGGCGTACTGAGGGAAGCCGTGCATGAAGTTGGTGGTGCCGTCCAGTGGATCGATGATCCACACAAACTCACTCTCGTCGTTCACAGTGCCCGTGATGCCGGATTCTTCGGCGAAGATGGCGTGGCCCGGATACGCACCCAGCAGCACTTCGATAATGGCCTGCTCGGCGGCCTGATCAACGTCGGTAACGAAATCGTTATGTTGCTTTTCCGTTACGTTGACGCGGTCCAGGTCGAAAGAGGCGCGGTTGATGACGGCGGCGCCACGGCGCGCGGCCTTGATGGCCGTATTGAGCATTGGGTGCATACTAGCTTCCGTAAAATAGGCAATACCGCCCGCGGCAGCGCTTCGCGCTTCCGGCGACGGTTTGTGAACAAGAGTGAGAAAGAACGGTGCGCCGCTGGGAGAGGTACAATTGCCGCCCCGTTTGCCAACGCAGAATTCCGCTATTTTAAATGAAGCTGACCGAATCCGCACCTTCCCTGTTTTCCCGGCTGCGCGTCGTGCTGGTGGAAACCAGCCGTCCCGGCAATATCGGTTCGGTGGCGCGGGCCATGAAAACCATGGGCTTTTCGGAACTGGTGCTGGTCAATCCACGCTTCGAAGGCGCGCTGCAGCACGAGGAAGCGGTGGCTTTTGCCAGCGGGGCGCAGGATATCCTGGCATCGGCGCGCATTGTGGAATCGATGGCGGAGGCGCTGGATGGCATCAACTTCGCCGCAGCGGTTTCGGCGCGCTTGCGCGAGTTCTCGCCGCCGGTGCAGTCGCCGCGCGAGGTGGGCGAGCATGTTGCGGCGGATGAGTCATTGCGTGCCGCGCTGATCTTCGGCAACGAACGCTTCGGTCTGCCCAACGACATCGTGCAGCAGGCCAATGTGCTGGTGAATATTC